>DASZOE010000411.1:0-4901 GCA_035550945.1 Acidimicrobiales bacterium | reverse complement strand
GCATGGGCATGCTGGCGGCCGCGGCCGCGGGCTCGATCGGCGGCGGCGCCGTGGGCGGGATGGTCGGTGGTGTCTCCGGCCTGAGCCTGGAGGACGACTGGGACCTGACCTTCCAGGAGTCGATCCGGGCCGGGCGGGTGCTCGTCGCCGTCCACGCCGAGGACCGCGGCGACGTGGAGAAGGCGGCCAAGGTCCTCGAGAAGGCCGGGGCGCAGCAGCTCGAGTGGATCGACGCCGAGGGGCGCCGCCAGAGCTGAGGGCCGATGACACGGAGATTGCGGCGGGCCGACTGTGCTCGGCCGGGCATACGGCGCCGGCGCGCCGGCCGGGGGTTCACCTACGTCGGCCCCGACGGGCGCCGGGTCACCGACCGCGAGGTCCTCGACCGCATCAAGGCTCTCGTCATCCCGCCGGCGTGGACCGACGTGTGGATCTGTGCCGACGAGCGCGGCCACATCCAGGCCAGGGGCGTCGACGGGCGCGGCCGCAAGCAGTACCGCTACCACGACCTTTGGCGCGCCCGGCGGGACCGCGAGAAGTTCGAGCACATGCTCGATTTCGCCCGTGCCCTGCCCGCCCTCCGCCGGCGGGTGGCCGAGGACCTGGCCGGGGAGGACCTGACCAAGGACCGGGTCCTGGCCTGCGCGACCCGGCTGCTGGACCTCGGGTTCTTCCGGATCGGAACCGAGGGCTATGCCGAGGAGAACCAGACCTACGGCCTGGCCACCATCCACCGCAAGCACGTTCGCCTGCTCGGCGACAGCACGGTGGTCTTCGACTACGCGGCCAAGAGCGGCAAGCGCCGCATCCAGTCGGTGGTGGATCCCGAGGTGTACGTCGTCATCGAGGCTCTCAAGCGACGGCGGGGAGGCACGCCCGAGCTCCTCGCCTACCGCGACGGCCGGCGGTGGGTCGACGTCAAGTCCACCGACATCAACGCCTACGTGAAGGACGCCACGGGCGGGGAGTTCACGGCCAAGGACTTCCGGACGTGGAACGCCACGGTCCTCGCCGCCATGGCCCTCGCCGTCTCGGCCGGAGCGTCGTCGGAGAGCGCCCGCAAGCGGGCCGTCACCCGGGCCGTGAAGGAGGTGGCCCACTATCTGGGCAACACGCCGGCGGTGTGCCGGTCGTCCTACATCGACCCCAGGATCGTCGACCGCTTCCGGGACGGGGAGACGATCGGCGCCGCCGTCGACCACCTCGGGGCCAGCGGGGGCCAGGGTGAGGGCAGCCTGCTGACCCAGGGCCTGGTGGAGCAGGCCGTGATCGACCTGCTGGACGAGGGCGTGGAGACCGCTGCGGCCTGAGCCCCCGCGCGCGGGCGCCCCCCCGCCGCCCCGGGGCTGGGCTCGGCCCGGCGCGACTCAGGTCGCGGCGGGGGCGACGCCGTCGGTGACGACTTCGTCGACCGTCGGGGCCATCACGTGGGCATGCTCGTCGGGTTCGGGGGAGGGCTCGTCGGCCAGTAGGGCGGCCTCGGCCGTCGCTGCCAGCTCCTGCTGGGCGGCGGCGATCTCCTGGTCGAGACGGGCGGCGTCGCCGGGGCGGTGCTGCACCTCGGCCCGCTGCCGCTGCTCGACCAGCTCGACCAGCTGGAGCTCCAGTCCCACGACGTGGTCTTCCAGGCGGGGGTCCGTCATGACAAGGTTTGTGCCCCCCACGGGCTCCGGCTATGCCTCCGGGCCGGGAGGCGGCCCCTCGGCGACCCTGCGGTCCCACGGTCTCGCCCTGGCTCCGCTCATCACGGAGATGAGGGGAGGCGGACCGAGACCAGCTTCCCCTCGTCCGCCTAACGTGGGCCTGTCCCCGGTCGCGTCTTCAGGAGGTCGCCGTGAAGTTCCTGGTCATCTGGAAGATGGAGATCTCTCGCCTCTCGGCGGAGATGATGAAGACCGTCCTGACCATGCCCGACTACGCCAAGCCCCTGGAGGAGTCGGGGAAGGTCGTGGGGCGCTACCACATCGTCGGGTACCACGGCGGCGCCTGGATCTACGACGTGGAGTCCAACGAGGAGCTGGAGATGCTCCTGGCCAAGTCGCCCGTCTACAACTACTCCCACTTCGAGGTCCATCCCCTGGCCGACATGAGCTCGCTCCCTGTGGTGCCCCCCGAGTAGCCGGGGCGGGTTCGGGGGTAGGCCGGAGGCAGCGTCCACGACCACCGTTCACGGACCCGAGGAGGAGCCATGCCCGTTGCGACTGTCGAAGACCTCCTCGAGCGCATCGAGAAGGCCGAGGGTCTCGACCGCGTCGCCCGGCCCCTGACCACGGCGGTCGCCAAGGTCGTCCCCCACGGGCCGGTGAAGGACGCGCTCTCCGGGACCTGGCTCGGCCACCCTCTCCACCCGCTGCTCACCGACGTGGCCATCGGGTCGTGGACGAGCGCGTTCCTCCTCGACGTGTTCGGCGGCGAGGCCACCGAGTCCGCCGCCGCCGCCCTGGTGGGTGCTGGTGTGGTCAGCGCCCTCCCCACCGCGGTGGCCGGCCTGTCCGACTGGTCGGACCTCCTCGGCGCCGAGCGTCGGATGGGCCTGGTGCACGCGGCGGCCAACGTTCTGGCGGTGACGTGCTACGGGCTCTCGTGGGTCGCCCGGCGCAAGGGCGACCGCAGCCGGGGTGTGGCCCTCGGCCTCCTCGGCGCCTCGATCGCCACCGTGGGCGGTTATCTCGGCGGCCATCTGTCCTACCGCCAGGGCGTCAACGTCGACCGCAACGCCTGGCGGGAGGGGCCCGAGGGATGGATCGACGTCGCCGCCGAGAGCGAGCTGGCGGAGGGCCGGCCGGTGGCGGCCGACGCCGACGGCGTGCGCGTGTGCCTGGTGAAGCAGGGGACGGCCGTGCACGCCATCGCCGACGTCTGCGGGCACGCCGGCGGGCCCCTTCACGAAGGGGAGCTGGACGGGGAGGGCCGCATCACCTGCCCGTGGCACGGCAGCACCTTCAAGGTCCAGGACGGCGCCGTCGTGCACGGGCCGGCCACGGCGCCTCAGCCCGACTTCGAGGCCCGTCTGGAGGACGGCCGGGTCTCGGTGCGCCGCCGCTCCTGAACAGCGGCGTCGAAGGGAAGCGTCGGGACCGGCGCCTCGGGGAATGGTGTCGGGCATGACCCCGGTTGCCGGGGGCCGCGCCTTCAAGGACCGCGTGGACGCCGGGCGGGTCCTCGCCCAGGAGCTGCGGCCGTACGCGGGGCGACCCGACGTGGTCGTCCTCGGCCTGCCGCGCGGCGGCGTGCCCGTGGCCGCCGAGGTCGCCCGGGCCCTGGGCTCGACGCTCGACGTCCTGGTCGTGCGCAAGCTGGGGGTCCCCGGCCACCGGGAGCTGGCCATGGGCGCCATCGCCCCCGGGGACGTACGGGTGCTGAACGCCGACGTGGTGGAGGCGCTCGGCATCGACGAGTCCGTGATCGACGAGGTGGCGGCCCAGGAGGCAGCCGAGCTGGAGCGCCGGCAACGCCTCTACCGGGACGACCGGCCCTTCCCCGACCTGGCCGACAAGGTGGTGATCGTGGTCGACGACGGCTTGGCCACCGGCGCCACCATGCGGGTGGCGGTGTCCGCCCTCCGCGCCCACCGGCCCCGCCGGGTGGTGGTGGCCGTCCCGGTCGGCGCCCGCCCCACGTGCCGGGCGCTCGGCGAGGAGGCCGACGAGGTCGTGTGCGCCCGCACGCCGGCTCTCTTCCAGGCCGTGGGCCAGTGGTACCAGGACTTCTCGCCCACGTCCGACGAGGAGATACGCCGCCTGTTGGAGGGCGGGGCCGGCGACCGCGGTGGCACAGTGGGAAGGACCGGCGCCGAGCCCGGCTGACGACGGGGAGATCGGGACGTGGACCTGGAGACGTACGAGAAGGCGATGAACGCGGCAGACCGGGTGATCCGGACGGTGACACCCGACCAGTTGGAAGCGCCGACGCCGTGCGAGGACTGGGACGTCCGCGAGCTCGTCAACCACGTCGTGTTCGGCAACTGGATGTTCGCGAGGGCGGCGGGCGGCGAGCGGGTCCGGGTCGACGACGACGAGCTCCCCGACATGCTCGGCGACGACCCTGCCGTCGCCTTCAGGGACTCGGCCGACGCGGCGGTGGCCGCGTGGCGCCGGCCGGGCGCCACCGAGGAGATCTGCCACCTGCCCTTCGCCGACCTGCCCGGATCGGCGGCCATGCGCATCCACTTCAAGGACGTGGTGGTCCACACCTGGGACCTGGCCCGGGCCACCGGCCAGGACGAGGCGATCGACCCCGAGCTGGCGTCGGCGGCCCTCGACATCGCCCGGGCGGTGGTGAACGACGAGCAACGGGCGCTGGGCGCCTTCGGGCCCGCGGTGGAGGTGGCCGACGACGCGCCCGTGCACCACCATCTCGTCGGTTTCCTGGGCCGCACGCCCTAAGCGCGGACGTGGTCGAGCGCCACGACGTCGTGGTCGTGGGCGCCCGCTGCGCGGGGGCGCCGCTGGCCACCTTTCTGGCGCGCGCCGGTCTCTCGGTCGCCCTCGTGGACCGGGCCACCTTCCCGAGCGACACCCCGTCGACCCACGTCTTCCAGGCCTCCGGCGTCGCCGTGCTCGGACGCCTCGGGGTGGTCGACCGCCTGCTCGCGGCGGGGGCCCCGTGGCTGGAGATGGCCGAGTTCCGAATCGACGACGTCCACGCCCGGCTCCCCTGGCCCACCAGGCCCGGTGACCCGGGACCGGGCCTGTGTGTGCGCCGGCCCGTCCTCGACACGATCCTGGTGGAGGCGGCCACTGCCGCGGGCGTGGCCGTGCGCACCGGCGTGCGGGTCACGGGCACCGTCGACGCCGGAGGCCGGGTGGCCGGGGTGACAGCGACCACCGCGCCCGGGCACGCAGCCGGCGGGGGCGACGGAGAGGAGGTCCGCTTCGAGGCGCCCCTCGTGGTGGGCGCCG
>DASZOE010000410.1:0-2971 GCA_035550945.1 Acidimicrobiales bacterium | reverse complement strand
GCCGCCCCCGCCGGCGGGGACGGCGGCGGGCGGCACCCGGTCACGGCCGCGGCGTGGCGCGCGCGGCTTCCGGCACAGAGGATGGAGTGGGCACACACATACATGCAAACCACACCTAGCGCGGTGACCGAGCGAGCTCGGCGGTCCTAGCGCCGGGGCTCCAGCCCCACCGCCGCCGCCAGGAGCTCGTAGGAGCGGCGGCGGGCGGCGAGGTCGTGACAGACGGTGAGCACGAGCAGCTCGTCCACGACGAACTCCGCGGCCAGGGCGCCGAGGGCGGCCGCCGCCCGGTCGGGGTCCCCGACGACCACCTTGGACCGGGCCTGGGCCACCTTCTCGCGCTCCAGGTCGGTCCAGTGATGGGCGGCCACCGCCTCCGGAGGCAGGATCGGCGGTCGCTCCGCGCCCTCGGGCCCCAACCGCCAGAGGTCGGCGCCCGAGCACAGCCGCTCGGCCTCGCCGTCCGTTTCGGCGCAGACCGCGGAGACGGCGACGGCGACCCGCGGCTCGGGGATCACCCCGGGCCGGAAGCGCCGGCGGTAGCCGGCCACCAGCTGCGGCCCGTAGGCGGGCGTGATGAACTGGGCGAAGGCGAACGGCAGCCCGAAGGAGGCGGCGCAGGCGCTGCTGAAGCTGCTCGAGCCGAGGAGCCAGACCTCGGGTGCCCCCGAACCCTCGGGCATGGCGCGCACTCCGGTCCAGGGATGGTCGGTGCCCAGGTTGCCGTGGAGGAATCCCAGGAGCTCGGCCACGTGCTCGGGGAAGTGGCGGTCGCCCGACGCCCCGCCGCTGGCCAGCAGGGCGGCCTCGGCCACGGGGCCGGTGCCGGCGGCCCGCCCCACCCCGAGGTCGATCCGGCCGGGGTGCAGAGCGTGCAGCGTCCGGAAGGCCTCGGCCACCTTCAGGGGGCTGTAGTAGGGCAGCAGGACGCCGCCCGCGCCGACGCGAATCGTCGCGGTGGCGCCCGCGACGGCGCCGACCAGGATCTCGGGGGCGGTCGCCGCCAGCGACGTCGTGTCATGGTGCTCGGCCAGCCAGTACCGGCGGTAGCCGAGACGCTCGGCCGTCCGGGCCAGGGCGAGCGTGGCCTGGAGGCTCGCTTCGGCCGTCGTGCCCTCGGGCACGGGCACCTGGTCGAGGACGCTCAGCGCCAGCCGCTTCGTCACGCCCCATTCTCGGCGGAATCCGGTTGGCAGGCGACGGGTAGAGAAGATGTCGTCGTCGATTCGCACCCAGCTCGAGGCAAGGAGGAGCCATGGCCAAGGTCGCGTTCGTACTCGCCGACATGTTCGAGGACTCCGAGTTCCGCGTCCCCTACGACCGCATCCGGGACGCCGGCCACGACGTCACCGTCGTCGGCCAGGAGGCCGGGAAGGAGCTCGAGGGCAAGCAGGGTGACGAGAAGGTGACGGCCGAGGCCACCCCCGACTCGGTCAGCGCGTCGGACTTCGACGCCCTCGTCATCCCCGGTGGCTACTCCCCCGACAAGCTCCGTACCCATGGGGGCCTGGTGAAGTTCGTGCGGGCGTTCTTCGACGCCGACAAGCCCGTCGCCGCGATCTGCCACGCCGGGAGTCTGCTGGTGGAGGCGGACGCCGTTCGCGGCCGTACGGTGACCTCCTGGCCGTCCGTGCGCACCGACATGGAGAACGCCGGGGCGTCGTGGGTGGACGAGGAGGTCGTCGAGGACGGCAACCTCATCACCTCCCGCAAGCCCGACGACCTCGACGCCTTCACCGGCGCGATCCTCGACCGCCTCTGAACCGCGAGCCCTCTCCCGGGGCCGAGCCGGGACGCGGGGCGGGGCCCTCCATAGTTGCCCCGCGTCACGGCCCCTGGCTAGCGTCGACCCATCGTGGCTCCCCCCGAACCCCGCGGGTGGCGCGCCCGGCCGAGCGTTGTCTTCCTCTCGGTGGTGCTGCTGGCCTCGGCGGTCCAGCAGGCGACTGCCGGCGGACAGTCCGTCGAGGCGAAGCGCGAGGAGGCAGCGCGCCTCACGACCGCCATCTCCGAGCAGGCCCAGCGCATCGTGGCGCTCGACCGGCGCCACCGGGCCGCCCAGGAGCGGCTGGCCGACACCCAGGCCCGGCTCCGGGAGGCGGAGGCGGGGATCCGCGCCGCCTCCGACCGGCAGGATGCGGCGCGCCGGCGGATGGCCGCCTCGGCGATCGACGCCTATGTCCGCGGCGGCCCCGTCACGGTCCTTGGCAAGCGCCTGAAGGCCACGTCGGACCTGGCCGTCTACGACACGTATCTCGGGCTGGTGGTCGGGCTCGACCGCCGGGACATCGAGGGACTGCGGGGGGCCCGCGAGGATCTGGCCGCCCGCCGGGCGGCGCTGGAGACGGCCGAGGAGCGGGCCCGGGCCGAGAGCGGCCGCATCGCGGCCGATCGCAGCGCCCTCCTGGCTGCGAAGGACGCCCAGCAGGACATCCTCTCCCGTGTCAACGGCGAGCTGGCCAGCCTGGTGGCCGCCGAGCAGGCCCGGCGGGCCCGGCTGGCGCCCGCTCCCCTGCGGGCGGCGTCGGTTCCCGTCGGCGCGGCCCCGACCCGGCCGGCGTCCACCGCGGCCCCCGACCCGGCCACGGGCTCGACCGATCCGGCCAGCGACCCCTTCGCCTGCATCCGCCAGCTCGAGTCCGGCAACAACTACCGCACCCCCGGCGGGGGCGCCTACCAGTTCCAGGACGCCACGTGGCAATCGCTCGGCTACACCGGCTCGGCCCAGGACGCCCCCCCGGCGGTGCAGGACCAGGCGGCACGCGAGCTCCAGGCTCGCGACGGCTGGAAGCCGTGGACCACGGCCTCCGCCTGCGGCCTGCTCTAGCGCCCGGGCCGGGAGCAGCGCGCCCGTGAGGCGCCGGGCCGCCGTCCTGCGCCTGGCCGCGGCCGTCGTCGCCGCCGGGTGCGGCGCCGCCGACCGCCGGGCCGGCTCCATCCCGCCGCCGGTCAGCGAAGCGCCGTCCGCCGA
>DASZOE010000409.1:0-3585 GCA_035550945.1 Acidimicrobiales bacterium | reverse complement strand
GGGGAGGTGGAGGCGTGGTCGAGATAGTGCCGGGCCGCCACCCGGCGCTAGACGACCGTGATGCAGACCTCATCGCCCTGGGGGCGGGACGCCGAGGTCTCGGGCACGGTTTCGCCGTACAGCGAGGAGAGCATCCCCTTGACCATGCCCCGGTCCACGGCGCAGATCACCGGGTGCTGGACGGCGGCGGTTCCGAAAGGGCACTGCTCGGAGATGATGGCCAGGCTGCCCCGCCGGGGGTCGGCGTGGGACGCGAAGCCGTGGGCGGTGAGGGCGTCGGCGACGGCGTGCAGGGCCACCTGGAGCGAGCGGTGGCCGTCGGCGGGTGCCATGGAGGCGGCCAGCGTGCGCCCGTACTCGATGCCCACCTCCTCGGCCATGGCCTCGGCCTCGGCCGGGGGCACGAGGGCGAGCGCCCGGGCGAGGAGGGTGATGAGCAGGTCGTCGCGGCGCACGGGGAAGTCGAGGCTCATGCCCTTGCCGCTCGAGCGGTAGCGCTTCGAGGGACGCCCTGCGCCCGGCCCGTGGCGCTCCAGGCCGACGTCGAGGTACCCACCGGCGGCCAGCTTGTCGAGGTGGTGGCGGGCCACGTTGGGGTGGAGCTCGAAGCGCTCGGCCACCTCGGCGGCGGTCACGCCTTCCCCGTGCTCGCGGGCGAACAGGTAGATGTCCCGCCGGGTGGGGTCGCCGAAGGCCGAGGTGACGGCGGTGACGGCGGCCGCGAACTGGTGTGCCGTCAAGGGACCCTGCTCCACACCGGTATTGTACCTATCGAGATAGGAGAAATCCCCACCGGAGCCATGCCGACCCAGACCCAGGTACTCGACGCCCTCCGGCCCGTGCAGGACCCCGAGCTCGGGCGCAGCATCGTCGACCTCGACATGGTGCGCGACGTCCGCGTCGGCGACGGCCGGGTGGCGGTCACCGTCGCCCTCACCGTCGCCGGGTGTCCCCTGCGGGCCGAGATCACCGACCGCGTCACGCGGGCCGTGCAGCCCCTCGAGGGCGTGCGGGGCGTCGACGTCGAGCTCACGGTGATGACCGACGAGGAGCGGGCCGCGCTGCGTCACCGGATCCAGGGCGACCGCACGCAGGGCGAGCGGGCTCCCGGCGGGGCCGCGGCCGCCCAGGGCCACGGGCCGTCGGCCCCGATCCCCTTCGCCGACCCGTCCTCCAGGACTCGGGTCATCGGGCTCTCCTCGGGGAAGGGAGGGGTGGGCAAGTCGTCGGTCACCGTCAACCTCGCCGTCGCCCTGCGCCGCCGGGGCCACGAGGTGGCCGTCCTCGACGCCGACGTGTACGGGTTCTCGGTCCCCAAGATGCTCGGCATCGCCCAGGACCCGGTGGTGATCGACGGGATGATCGTCCCGCCCGTGGGCCACGGGGTGAAGGTGGTGTCGACCGGCTTCTTCGTGGGCGACGACCAGCCCGTGATCTGGCGGGGGCCCATGCTCCACAAGGCCCTCGAGCAGTTCCTCACCGACGTGCTCTGGGGAGAGCCCGACTACCTCCTCGTCGACATGCCGCCCGGCACCGGCGACGTGGCCCTCTCCCTGTCCCAGTTCATGCCCCGCACCGAGGTGTTCGTGGTGACCACCCCCCAGCCCGCCGCCCAGCGGGTGGCGCAGCGCTCGGCGCTCATGGCCCGGAAGGTGAACCTGCCCGTCCGGGGCGTGATCGAGAACATGAGCTGGTTCACGGGCGACGACGGCAAGCGCTACCCGATCTTCGGGGACGGCGGGGGTCAGAGCCTGGCCGAGTCCCTCGGCGTCCCCCTCGTGGCGCGGATCCCTCTGGTCGTGGCCCTGCGGGAGGGCGGCGACGTGGGTGCACCCGTCACCGTCGTCGAGCCCGACGGTGAGGCGTCGGTGGCCTTCGACGGGCTGGCCGAGCGGGTGGCGGCCATGGGGCCGAGCCGCGTCTACCGGTCGGAGCTGCGCATCACGTAACGCCTTCGCGGCCCGTTGGGACGGTCCCAGCCGTAGCATCCACTTCTGAGGAGAGGGAGTGTGACGAAGCCGCCGAGCCCAGGGCCGCCGAGCTCCGGGCCGCAGACGTCCGGGCCCCAGATGTCCGGGCCGCGGGAGGTCCAGGTCGGGCGGCGGGTCGTCCTGGGCATGCTGGGCGTCGGCACCGTCGGCGTCCTCTTCGGGTCGCGCGTGCAGGACCTGTTCGAGCGCACCCTCGGGCGCACCCCGCTGTCGTCGGTGCTGCCCCTGTCCCGCTTCCGGATCTACACCGTGACGGGATCGTTCCCGTCCCGGTCCGAGGCCGAGTACCGGCTGCGCGTGGGCGGCCTCGTCGACCGTCCCGTCGAGCTGACCGCCGCCGACCTGCGGGCCATGGCCCCCACCCACCTGACCAAGGACTTCCAGTGCGTCACCGGCTGGCGGGTGAGCGACGTGAGGTGGAAGGGCGTCCGCCTCGTCGACCTGCTCGACGCCGCCGGCGTCCAGGCGGGCGCGGGCGGCGTCCGCTTCTTCTCCTTCGACGGCGCCTACACCGAGAGCCTCACCCTGGACCAGGCCCGGCGCGACGACGTCATCGTGGCCTACGAGCTCGAGGGCAAGCCCATCTCCACCGCCCACGGCGGGCCCGTGCGCCTGTACGTGGCCCCGATGTACGGCTACAAGTCGTTGAAGTGGCTGGAGGCGGTCGAGGTCACGGGTCCGAACCCCAAGCCGGGGTACTGGGAGGTCCGGGGCTACGACGTCGACGCCTGGGTGGGCCGGTCGAACGGCCGTGACGACGACCCCATCTGAGGCGGCCGCCCCGGCGCCGGCCTCGCCGCCCGAGCGGCTCCCCCGGTTCGACGGCGTCGAGCGGGCCCTGCACTGGTCGACGGCCGGCCTCGTCCTCGTGCTCCTCGTCACCGCCGCCGTCCTCTACTTCGGGCAGCTCTCCACGCTCGTCGGCCGCCGGGAGCTGGTGCGCCGGGTCCACGTCGTCTCCGGCCTGCTGCTGCCCGCTCCCCTGCTCCTGGCCCTCGTCGGCCGGTGGGGCCGGGGCCTGCTCGCCGACCTGCGGGCCGTCAACCGGTGGGACGCCGACGACCGCCGGTGGCTGCGGTCATGGGGCCGCGACCCGAGCGTGCGCCTGGGCAAGTTCAACCCCGGACAGAAGCTCAACGCCGCCTTCGTGGGCGGGGCCATCGGCGTGATGCTGATCTCCGGGTCGATCATGCACTGGTTCGACCCCTTCCCCCTCTCGTGGCGCACGGGGGCGACCTTCGTGCACGACTGGACGGCGGTCGCCCTCGTCCTGGTCATCGTCGGCCACGTGCGCATGGCCCTGGGCGACCGCGACGCCCTGCGGAGCATGGTCGTGGGATGGGTCCCCGCCGACTGGGCCCGCCGCCACCGCCCCCGCTGGTACGAGGACCAGGTGGGGGACGGCGAGGCTACGCGCAGCGGGTCAGGGTGACGGGCTCGGCGCCCTCGATGGTCGCCCCCGGGTTGCGGGCCGCCCACTGGCGGAGGCCCTCGACGAGCTCGTCACGGTCCCCGAGCGTGTCCATGACGACGTTGGCCCGCACGCACGTCTGCTCACCGCTGGCCCACGCCACGTAGCGGTCGGCCCCCCAGC
>DASZOE010000408.1:0-4894 GCA_035550945.1 Acidimicrobiales bacterium | reverse complement strand
TGATCGGCGCGATACTGCTCCTGGTTCTGCAGTGAGCTGCCCGGCGGGCCAGCCCCTGCGCCGCTCCCGCCGGTTTGCCGCCGGGCGCACGGTCGAGGAGCGAGCATGGCCGAACAGGGTCGTGACCGTCGGGGCCAGCTGGGTCGGCCCACAAACGAGCACGAGCCCTTCGGCGATGAGCGATCGAACCGACTCTCCGAACCGTCGCTTCGTCAGCGGAACCGCTCGACGTCTCTCCCGCTCTGCTCGTCCAATCCGTAGGCGGCGATGTAGCCCCATGCGTCGGGGCGAGAGCCGTCGACATCCGTTACGCCGTACCGGTCGGCCAGCTGACGTGACGTGAGCACCTGACCGGCGAACCGCGCCACCTCCGGGTCGGCGGCGAGAGCGGCCACCCCCCGGCCGACGTAGGTCGGCGACTCCGAGATCGCAAAGCCCGGGGCGTCGACGAGGGCGTCCCGCCAGTTGTCTTCGGAGACGCCGTAGTTGTCGAGCATGCCCTCGGAGCGCAGCCAGCCGGGCGTGACGCCGAGCGCTGTCACGGGCCGGTTGCGTAGCTCGTGCGTGAGGCTGAGGATGATCCGGCTCACGTTCGCCTTGACCAGGTCGTAGAAGAAGCCAACCCTCTCGCGGTAACGCGCGTTGACCTCCGCAGTGCCATCGGTCATCTCCACCAGGAGGCCCCGTTCGCCCCGAAGCAGCAGCGGCAGCGCGGCATGTGAGGTGACGATGTGGGTGTCCACCCCCATCCGCAGCATCCGAAGGCCACTCCCGAGGTCGTGCTCCCACAGGGGTTTGTCCCACTCGGCGTAGCGGTCGCCGCCAAAGATGTCGTTGACCAGGACGTCGAGGCGACCCCGCTCGGACTCGATCCTGGCGACGAGATCGGCCACGGCCGCCCGGTCCTCGTGGTCGACGACGAGTGCCGTCCCGTGCCCGCCGACCGCGGCCATCAGATCCCCGGTCTCCTCGATCGTCTCCGGCCGCCCGATCTCCGACATGCCCGCCATCCGGCTGCTCCGACCCGTGGCGTAGACGTGCAACCCGGCGCGGGCGAGCTCAATGGCGATGGCGCGCCCCGCTCCCCGCGTTGCCCCCGCGACCAGCGCGACCCGCCTTGACGTTCGCTCGGCGTCCACTCGGGTCATGAAAGCACAGCGTCCACGACGGTCGGAGTGTCGGGTGTGCTCGATGTCGCCACCGGACGGTTCGGCGCCCACATGGAGGTGGAGCTGGTCAACGACGGACCGGTGACCGTGGTGGTGGAGGTTCCGTCGCCCGGGCACCGATGAGAAGAGGCCCTCCGGAGAGGGCCTCTCACCCGCTACTGGTTGGCAGCCCCAACGGGGTTCGAACCCGTGTCTCCACCTTGAGAGGGTGGTGTCCTAGGCCACTAGACGATGGGGCCTCGCCGGCGCCGGGCAGGCCGACGCCGGAACAACTCGAGCTCGGGGGGGAGGACTCGAACCCCCAATAACAGGGCCAGAACCTGTCGTGTTGCCGATTACACCACCCCCGAACGGGCGCATCCCAGCCTAGCCGGTGGACAGCCGCTCCCGTTCCTGACCACGTCCTGTATTCCCGCCTCCCGGCGAAAGCCGATCACCCGGCCCAGCGCGACGGCGGCCGTCTCCCGGAGCATGTAGCGCGCTTCCGTCGCGCCGCCGATGGGGCTCTCGCGGGTGGGCGAGGTGTGAGCGTCGAGGCCCAGCTCGTCGGCGATGGCGCCGATCCGGTACGAGTGGAAGGGGTCGGACACGAGCAGCACCCGGCTGATCTCGCGCTCCCGCAGGAAGGACGCGGTGGCGGCCAGCGACTGCCACGAGGACTCCCCCGACACCTCTCGGAGCACGGATCGGTCGGGCACGCCCCGGGCCAGCAGGTAGTTGGCCGAGGCGGTGGCCTCCGAGAAGCGGTCGCCGGGCTGGCGCCCGCCGGTGACCACGATGACCGGCGCCAGCCGCCGGCGCCACAGGGTGATGGCGTGGTCGAGGCGGGCGCGGAGCACGCCCGAGGGCCGGCCGTTGTACTGCGCCGCCCCCAGGACGACGATCGCCTGCGCGGGCCGGGACTCGTCGCGGCGGGCCGCCCGCCACACCTGCACAAACGTGATCCCCAGGTACAGGATCACCGCGGCCATCGCGCCGGCGCCGATCTTGAGGGCCAGCTTCATTCGCCACTGCGTTCGGGCCACGCAGGTGGCTCCAGGCGCTCGCGGGCGGTGCGCAACCGGGCCAGCGTGGGCTCCCGCCCGAGGACCTGGAGGGACTCGAAGAGCGGGGGCCCGACCGTGCGCCCCGTGACCGCCACCCGGATCGGGCCCTGGGCCCGGCGCAACGCCAGGCCGTGCCGCTCCCCTACCGCGGCCGTCACCTTGTGCAGGGCCTCCGCCTCCCAGGGGCAGTCGGCGTAGGCGACGAGGGCGTCGTCGAGCACGGCGGCGGCGGCCGGCGACCCGGCCACCGCCTTCTCCCACGAGGCGGGGTCGATCTGCGGCTCCTCCAGGAACAGGAAGTCGACCATCTCCGGCACCTCGCCGAGGGTGCGCACCCGCTCCTGCACGAGCGGGGCCAGGGCCTCGAAGGTGCCGAGCTCGAAGCGCTCGGGCGGCCAGGGCGGGTCCTCCTCCAGCCACGGCAGAGACTCGCGCACGAAGGTGGCCACGGGCAGGGCGCGGAGGTACTCGGCGTTCACGTGGTCGAGCTTGGCCACGTCGAAGAAGGCGGGCGCCTTGTTCACGGCCGCGAGGTCGAAGGTCGCGACCATCTCGGCGATGGGCACGATCTCCCGGTCGCCGGGCGGCGCCCATCCGAGCAGGCCCAGGTAGTTGCGCACCGCCTGGGAGAGGTAGCCCTTCTCCCGGTACTCCTCGACGGCGACGGCGTGGCGGCGCTTCGACAGCTTGCGGCGCTTCTCGTCGACCAGCAGCGGCAGGTGGGCGAACACGGGGTCCTCGGTGTGGCCCAGGGCCCGACGGAGGAGGAGGACCTTGGGAGTCGACGCCAGCAGGTCCTCGCCGCGGATCACGTGGGTGATCCCCATGTCGGCGTCGTCGACGGCGTTGGCCAGGAGGAAGGTGGGCATGCCGTCGGCCCTGACGACGACGAAGTCCTCCAGGGTCTCGTGCTCGAAGTTGACGTCGCCCCGAATGACGTCGTGGACCACGGTGTCGCCGTCGTCGGGCGTGCGCAGGCGCAGCGCGGTGGTGTCGGTGCGGCCCAGCCCCCGCTCCCGGCAGTGGCCGTCGTAGCCCGTCGCGGGGCTCCCCGTGCGGGCGGCGACGACCTCCCGGGTGCAGTCGCACCAGTAGGTGAGGCCGTCGCCGATCAGGCGGGTGGCCGCCTCCCGGTACAGGTCCATGCGCCGGGACTGGCGCACCACCGGGCCGTCCCAGTCGAGGCCCAGCCACCGCAGCGCGCGCTCGATGCCCTCGATCAGCTCGTCCCGCGACCGGGCCGGGTCGGTGTCCTCGATGCGCAGCGCCATCTCGCCGCCGTGGTGGCGGGCGAACAGCCAGTTGAAGAGGGCGGCGCGGGCGCTGCCGACGTGGAGGAACCCGGTGGGGGCGGGCGCGAAGCGGACCCGGGGGGTGCCCATGGGGTCGAGGCTACCGGCGAGGTTGCCGGTACCCTCGCCATCCGTGGCCCAGCGCGTCCTCACCCCCCAGGCCGAGAACTACCCGCAGTGGTACCAGGACGTGGTGGCCAAGGCCGAGCTGGCCGACAACGGCCCCGTGCGAGGGACCATGGTCATCCGTCCCTACGGCTACGCAATCTGGGAGCGCATCCAGCGGGAGCTCGACGACCGCATCAAGGCCGCGGGCGCCCGCAACGCCTACTTCCCCCTCTTCATCCCCGAGTCCTACCTGCGGAGGGAGGCCGAGCACGTCGAGGGCTTCAGCCCCGAGCTGGCGGTGGTCACCCACGGCGGGGGCAAGGAGCTCGAGGAGCCCGCCGTCGTGCGCCCGACCAGCGAGACCATCATCAACGTCTTCTTCGCCAAGTGGGTGCAGAGCTACCGCGACCTGCCCCTTCTCATCAACCAGTGGGCCAACGTGGTGCGCTGGGAGCTGCGGCCCCGGGTGTTCCTGCGCACGACCGAGTTCCTCTGGCAGGAGGGCCACACCGCCCACGCCACCCAGGACGAGGCGCGGGCCTACGCCCTGCGCATCCTCACCGAGGTCTACGAGGACTTCGCGGTCAACATCCTCGGCCTGCCCGTGCTGGTGGGGCGCAAGACGGAGCGCGAGCGCTTCGCCGGGGCCGACGCCACCTACACCATCGAGGGGATGATGGGGGACGGCAAGGCCCTGCAGATGGGCACGAGCCATGAGCTGGGCCAGAACTTCGCCAAGGCCTTCGGCATCCAGTTCCAGACCGACACCGGCGCCAGCGAGCACGCGTGGCAGACGTCGTGGGGCGCGACCACGCGGCTGATCGGGGCCCTCGTCATGGGCCACGGCGACGACGCCGGCCTGCGTCTTCCGCCCCGGCTGGCGCCCACCCAGGTGGTGGTCGTGCTCGTGCGGGCCGAGGACGGAGCCGCCGAAGCGGCGGCCGCGGTGGCCGCCGACCTGGCCGCAGCCGGCGTGCGGGTGGAGCTCGACGACCGCATCGACACCGGCTTCGGCCGCCGGGCCGTGGAGTGGGAGCTCAAGGGCGTGCCGGTGCGGGTCGAGATCGGACCCCGCGACGTGGCCGCCGGCAACGCCACGCTCGTGCGCCGGGACACCGGCGCCAAGGAGGCGGTGCCCCTCGGCGGCCTGGTGGCGCGGGTGCCGACCACGCTCGAGGAGGTCCAGACCGCCCTCCACGCCGACGCCACCCGGCGGCGCGACGCCCGCACCGCCGACGTGACCTCGGCCGACGAGGTCCCCGACGCCGCGGCGTCGGGC
>DASZOE010000407.1:0-1937 GCA_035550945.1 Acidimicrobiales bacterium | reverse complement strand
GCTACCCGTCGAGCGCCTCCCACGTCCGGGGCCCGACCACCCCGTCAACGGACAGGTCCTCGGCCCGCTGGAAGGCTCTGACCGCTCGCTCCGTGCGGGGACCGAAGATGCCGTCGACCCCGCCGGGGTCGAGTTCCGGCCGGCTGGCCGCGAGCATGGTGAGCCGCTGCTGGAGCCGCCTGACCCAGGTTCCACGGTCGCCCCGGCGCAGCGTGGGCGGCTGCTCGGGCGGCTCCTCCAGATCGGGAGAGGTCAACTCCAGGTTGTAGGTCATCGGGCTGTCGAGGGGACCGACCTGCCACGAGTGGACGGTCCACCCGTACTGGCGACCAGACTCGCTGCCCCAGACGTAGCCGTAGACGAACCTGACCCTCCCCTCCGAGCCGCCCGAAACGGGAGGCCGCTCGCCGTCGTCCGTCGAGCACGGGAAGGCCGCGCTGCAGGCCTCGATCGTGACCTCCTGCACGTTGGCGCGGTAGAAGACGTCGCCATCGGATAGGAAGGCCTTGGCGACCCCGCCGCCATCGACCTTTCGGCCGGTGGCGCGGCGGACGGTGCTCCAGACCAGGGGCTGGTGGTGGCGGTCCGCGTCCGGACGCTCCGTCCGGTAGGCCCCGTTGCCGCTCGGTCCCTCGTAGGCGCCGTAGTTGCGAAAGCTGGGGCCGGCCGTGCGCGCGGCGACCTGCTGTCGGCGGCTGTTTTTGTAGAGGAGTTCGTAGCGGATCGGCCGCGGCCGCACGTAGTAGCTCAGCCGGCGACCATCGGGCGTAACGAGCGTGTCGTGCGGCGGAGGCGGGCGCCGTCCGTTCCCGGCGGCGTTGCGAGAAGAGGTGCTCGGGCGGCGGGCGAGGTCGACGGCGTCGACGTGCCCCCAGTGCTCCCTACGCCCGGAGTGGAACGCCAGGTACATGGGACCCCGCGGGCCGCCGATCGCGGGGAACGGGGTCAGGTTGATCGTCGGACCGGTGATGGCGAGCGTGCCCAAACGGAGGCCCCTGACGTCACGCAGGGGGGCCCTGCGCCTGAGCCCCACCGACTGCGTCGGCGTCCGCCTGACGCCGGCGCGGTTGTAGTCGTCGGCCGGGAGCTGGCGGGTGGGCGCGGCGGCCG
The DNA here is from genome assembly GCA_035550945.1 of Acidimicrobiales bacterium. Classification (GTDB taxonomy): domain Bacteria; phylum Actinomycetota; class Acidimicrobiia; order Acidimicrobiales; family AC-14; genus DASZOE01. The sequence continues at coordinate 827 of DASZOE010000407.1, read as the reverse complement.
AGCTCGATCCTCGAGCCCCGGAAGAAGAAGTCGGGCGAGTGGTCAATCTGGCCTTACTCCTTGATGCAAATTGTCCTGTCTGCGGAAGACTAGTGTGCGCCGCCTCCGAGATGTGCCGACACCGGCGGCTCATCTCGCCTCCATCTTGCGAGCACCGTAGACGACGTCGGCGGGGATGCTCCCCTGGGTCAGCCGACCGTGGTGTACGCGGTCGAAGTTGTAGTAGTGAATAAATGGCCAGCACGGCGCTGATCGGAGTCCCCACCAGCAGCAGGAGCAGGAAGACTCGAACGTCGAGTCGCCGGTTTTGGAGACCAGTGCATTTTGAACTGGTGCGTATCCGCTTCGCTCAGGCTGCCGCCTGATCGCCTCGGGTGATCTGGTCGTAGGTCGTGGGCGGCCGTTGGGCTCCGAGCCCGAGCAGGGTCTGGAAGGCGGCCATCGGGGCGCGCCGGCGGTTGTGGCGGAAGACGTACTCGTCGAGGTAGACCTCCAGATGGGGATCGCCGACGCCGCGGTGGGTGCCGTGCATCCAGGCCTTGAGGTTCGAGACGGCGCGATGCGCGCGCGGGAGCAGGTGCTCGCCGGGCTCGGCGCGCTGGCTGCGCGGGCGGTGGTCATAACCGAGCGTCGAAAGGCCCCCGTAGCCCGGCCACCCGTCGGTGTGGACGATCGCACCACGCGCGGTGGTGGACTCTGTGAAGGCGCCGAGCGAGCGCCCCGAGGCGTCTGCGAGGATCGCGAGGCGAAGCCGTCCCGAGCCCTGGCCACGAGCCTCGATCGCGACCCCGCAGAGCGCCTTGGCACCGCGCTGGCGACCGCCCCGC
>DASZOE010000406.1:0-5301 GCA_035550945.1 Acidimicrobiales bacterium | reverse complement strand
GGTTAGGTTCGGCTGGCGTGGCGCCGCCTGGGGAGCCTTCCGACGACCCGGAGCTGGGGGCGGTGCTCATCGCCGAGGAGGCTTTGCGGCGGAGGGTGGCGGAGCTCGGCAGCCAGGTCACAGACGACTACGCCGGGCGGGCGCCCCTGCTCGTCGGTGTCCTCAAGGGCGCGTTCGTCTTCATGAGCGCCCTGGCCCGGGCCATCGCCCTGCCCGTCGAGTTCGACTTCATGGCCGTGTCGTCCTACGGCAGCGCCACCAAGACGAGCGGTGTCGTCCGCATCGTCAAGGACCTCGACCTCGACCTCACCGGGCGAGACGTCATCCTCGTCGAGGACATCGTCCACAGCGGGCTGACGCTCTCGTACCTGCGAAAGAACCTGCGGGCCCGCAACCCGGGCTCCCTCGAGGTCTGCGCCCTGCTGCTCCGGGAGGGCCTGCAGAAGGACGATCCCGACCTGCGCTACGTGGGTTTCACGATCCCCCCCGACTTCGTCATCGGCTACGGGCTCGACGTCGACGAGCGCTACCGCAACCTGCCCTTCGTCTGCGCGTACGCGGGCTCGGAGCCCTCGGTACCCTAGGGACGCCCGTGAAGACCATGTTGCGCCGCCCCGCGCTCTCCGTCGCCCCCGCTCCCTCGCTGCGCTCGCTCCACTCCGGCGAGGCACCGTGAAGACCGTCGTCCGCCGCCCCGCGCTGTACATCGCCCTGGCCGCCGTCGCCCTGCTCGTGGCCGGCGGGCTCTTCCGCCAAGGCGGCGACCCGGAGGACCTGCGCCTCGACCAGTTCGAGGGTCGCCTGGCCGCCGGCCAGGTCCGCACCGCCACCGTCGAGGACCGCTCGGGGACGATAACGGGCACCCTGAGGAACGGCGACAAGTACAAGGTCGACTATGTCAAGGACGACGCGCCCCGGATGGTCGAGCAGCTGCGGGCCGCAGGCATCGAGCGCGACGTCGACCACGAGAGCGACCCGCTGTGGTGGACCCTCCTCCAGACCCTCCTGCCCTTCCTCCTGCTGATCGGCGCCTTCCTGTTCGTCATGAACACCATGCAGGGGGGCGGCAGCCGGGTCATGCAGTTCGGCAAGGCCAAGCCCAAGACGGTGGCCAAGGACCAGCCCAAGGTCACCTTCGCCGACGTGGCCGGCGCCGACGAGGCCGTGGAGGAGCTGCAGGAGATCAAGGAGTTCCTCGAGTCGCCGGCCAAGTTCCAGGCCATGGGGGCGAAGATCCCCAAGGGCGTGCTCCTCTTCGGGCCGCCCGGCACGGGCAAGACGCTGCTGGCCCGGGCCGTGGCCGGCGAGGCCGGCGTGCCCTTCTTCTCCATCTCCGGGTCCGACTTCGTGGAGATGTTCGTCGGAGTGGGCGCGAGCCGGGTGCGGGACCTGTTCGTGCAGGCCAAGGTCAGCGCCCCCGCCATCGTCTTCGTCGACGAGATCGACGCCGTCGGGCGCCACCGGGGTGCGGGCCTGGGCGGCGGCCACGACGAGCGGGAGCAGACCCTGAACCAGCTCCTCGTGGAGATGGACGGCTTCGACACCACCGCCGGCGTCATCCTCATCGCCGCCACCAACCGCCCCGACATCCTCGACCCCGCGCTCCTGCGCCCCGGTCGCTTCGACCGCCAGATCGTGGTCGACCGCCCCGACCTGGAGGGCCGGCGTGCCATCCTCAACGTGCACGCCAAGGACAAGCCCCTGGCCAAGGGCGTCGACATGGAGGTGCTGGCCCGGCGCACGCCCGGCTTCACCGGGGCCGACCTGGCCAATCTGATGAACGAGGCCGCCCTCCTCACCGCCCGCCGGGGCTTCAAGGAGATCGGCATGCCCCAGCTCGAGGACGCCATCGACCGGGTGATCGCCGGCCCCGAGCGCAAGTCGCGCCTCATCTCCGAGGAGGAGAAGCGGGTCATCGCCTACCACGAGGGGGGCCACGCCCTGGTAGGCCACGCCCTCCCCCACGCCGACCCCATCCACAAGATCTCGATCATCGCCAGGGGCCGGGCCCTGGGCTGGACCCTCGCCCTTCCCACCGAGGACAAGTACCTGGTCAGCCGCTCCCAGCTCCGTGACCAGCTGGCCATGCTCCTCGGGGGGCGCACGGCCGAGGAGCTCATCTTCCAGGACCCGACCACCGGCGCCCAGAACGACATCGAGAAGGCCACCCAGATCGCCCGGGCCATGGTCACCGAGTACGGCATGTCCGACGAGATCGGGCCCCAGCAACTCGGCCAGAAGAACGGCGAGGTGTTCCTGGGCCGCGACTTCGGCCACCAGGCCAACTACTCCGACAAGGTGGCCGCCCACATCGACGCCGAGGTGCGTCGCCTGATCGAGGACGCCCACGACGAGGCCCGCGAGCTGCTGATCCGGTACCGGTCCACCCTCGACCGGCTGGCTGACGCCCTCATCGAGAAGGAGACGCTGGAGACGGCCGAGGTCATGGAGATCTTCGCCGACGTGCCCCGCGGCGGAGGCGTGGGCCGGACGGCCGCCGGCGGCGCGGCCGCCACCGGACGGGTACGGCCCCTCCCCGGCTCCTGAGGGGCTCGGTGGCCATCGACCGCGGCCGGATCGAGAAGGCTGTCCGAGAGATCCTGGAGGCCATCGGGGAAGACCCCGACCGCGACGGCCTGGTCGGCACCCCCGAGCGGGTGGCCGCCATGTACGAGGAGCTCTTCGCCGGCCTCCAGCAACCCACCGACCAGCACCTTTCCGTCACCTTCGCGGCCGAGCACGACGAGATGGTCATGGTCCGTGACATCCCGCTGGCCTCCCTGTGCGAGCACCACCTGATCCCCTTCGTGGGCAAGGCCCACGTGGCCTACATCCCGAACGAGGACGGGCGCATCACCGGGCTGTCCAAGCTGGTGCGCCTGGTCGGGGCCTTCGCCCGCCGTCCACAGGTGCAGGAGCGCCTCACCACCCAGATCGCCGACGAGGTCGTGGCCAGCCTCCAGCCGCGGGGCGTCCTCGTCGTGATCGAGGCCGAGCACCTGTGCATGACCATGCGCGGCGTCCGCACCCCCGGGACCCTGGCCGTCACGTCGGCGGTGCGGGGCCAGTTCCTCGCCGACGCCGCCACCCGGGCCGAGGCCATGGATTTCATCCGCGGCCCTCGCTGAGCGTTCGGGGCCCACGGCACCGGGAATTGGCGGTCAACCCCCCCAGAAGGACAGATTGGCGACAACTACCATCACGACCGTGCCGGCCCTGGTCATGGGTGTGCTGAACGTCACTCCCGACTCCTTCTCCGACGGCGGCCTGTGGTTCGACACCGACGCCGCGGTCGCCCACGGCCTCGACTTGGTGGCCGACGGGGCCGCGGTGGTCGACGTGGGCGGGGAGAGCACCCGTCCGGGGGCCGAGCCCGTCGACGAGGCCGAGGAGCGGCGCCGCGTGGTGCCCGTGGTCGAGGCCCTGGCCCCCTACGTCCGGGTCTCGGTGGACACCCGGAAGGCGGCCGTGGCCGAGGCCGCGGTCGAGGCCGGGGCCACCCTGGTCAACGACGTGTCCGCCACCCTGTGGCCGGTCGCGGCCTACGCCGGGGTGGGCTGGGTGGCCATGCACATGCGGGGGGAGCCCGCCACCATGCAGCAGGACCCCGTCTACGACGACGTGTGCGGCGAGGTCAGGACCTATCTCGTCGAGCGGGCGACGGAGGCCCGGGAGGGCGGGGTGGAGGAGGTGTGGGTCGACCCCGGCATCGGGTTCGGTAAGACGGTGACCCACAACCTGGTCCTCCTCCGGGAGCTCCGTCACCTGGTCACCGCCGGCTTTCCTGTTCTCGTGGGCACCAGCCGCAAGAGCTTCCTGGGCCGCCTGACCGGGGGCGCCGACAGCCCCGACCCCGTCGACGACCGCCTCGAGGGCTCCCTCGCCACGGCCGCCTGGGCCATCCGGCAGGGGGCCTCCATGGTGCGGGCCCACGACGTGCGCCCGACGGTCCAGCTCGCGGCCCTGGCCGGGGCCCCGCAGCCGCCACTGCGTTCGGGCACGCAGCCATGAAAGGGAAGTGGGCCGCGGGCATCGTGCCCCGCAACTTCGCCTGGATCATCCGGGACCGGCTGGCGGTCTGCGAGCGTCCGGGTGGCTACGCCCGCTCCCACCGGCCCGTGCGCCGCCAGGAGGAGATCATCTGGATCCGCGAGCAGGGCTTCAGCCGGGTCGTGTCGCTCCTGGCCTCGCCCCACAACCTCCACTCCTACGACGAGCTGGGCGTGGCGTGGGAGCACATCGCCTTCGGGGCCCACGACGACCCCCGGACCGTCCTCGCCGAGCTCCTGCCCAAGCTCCGGGGCTGGCAGGCCGCGGGCGAGAAGCTCCTCGTCCACCAGGAGGAGCTGGGCGACCGCGTGCAGGGCGTGGCCGGGGGCTACCTGGTCTACTCGGGGCTCGTCCCCGACCCGGCCCAGTCCATCTCCATCGTCGAGCAGATCTGCCAGCGGCAGATGGGGCCCCTCGGGCGCCAGCTGGTCGGCACCGCGGCCGAGCTCGCCGCCGAGGCCGCCGGCGGCGCGCCGCGGTGACCGACCGCATCGAGCTACGGGGGCTCCGCGTCCTCGGCATCTGCGGTGCCCTGCCCGAGGAGAAGGACCGCCCCCAGCCGCTCGAGGTCGACCTCGACGTGGAGGTGGATCTGACCGACGCCGGCCAGACCGACGCCCTGGCCGACACGGTGGACTACGGGGCCCTGGCCCGGGCCGCGGCCCGTGTGGCCGGCCGCGAGCGGTTCACCCTGCTCGAGCGCCTGGCCCAGCGCATCGTCGACGAGGTGGCTGCCGACGCCCGGGTGGGGTCGGTCACGGTGGCCGTGCGCAAGCTGCGCCCGCCCGTCCCCGTCGACCTGGCCACCGCCGGCGTCCGGATCACCAGGGAACCCAAGCCCCCGCGGCGGCTGCCGGGAGGGTGACCCGGCGCCGGGCGTTCCTGGGGCTGGGCTCCAACCTCGGCGACCGGTGGGCCCATCTGCGGGCGGCGGTGGCCGCCCTGCCTGCAGGCGAGCTCGTGGCCGTCTCGCCCGTGTACGAGACCGACCCCGTCGGCGGGCCGCCAGGCCAGCCGCCCTACCTCAACCTGGTCGTGGAACTGGCCACAGAGCGCTCGCCGCGGGAGCTCCTCGAAGAGGCGAGGCGCCTGGAGCAGGCCGCCGGGCGGGTGCGGGCCGAGCACCACGGCCCCCGCACGCTCGACGTCGACGTCCTCGTGGTCGGCGACCTGGCCATGGTCGAGCCCGACCTGGTCGTGCCCCACCCCCGGATGCACGAGCGCCGGTTCGTGCTCGCCCCGCTCGCCGAC
>DASZOE010000405.1:0-1625 GCA_035550945.1 Acidimicrobiales bacterium | reverse complement strand
CCCACCACCGCCGGCCGAGGGCGGGGGCGGAGACCACGCCCACGATCGTCTGGGCGTGCTCCTGGAGGGCGATGAGGGTCGCCCACACGGGCACCCCCCGCACGTAGTTCTTGGTCCCGTCGATGGGGTCGATCACCCACCGCCGGGCGCCGTCCTCGCCGTCCTCGCCGGCCTGCGCCCCCATCTCCTCGCCGAGCACCCCATGGCCGGGACGGGCCCGTGCCAGGCGCTGCCGGAGGCTCTCCTCCACCGCCCGGTCGGCCTCGGAGACGGGAGTGAGGTCGGGCTTGGTGCCGACCACCAGGTCGGCGGCCCGGAACCGGCCGAGGGTGAGGGCGTCGGCCTCGTCGGCCAGCTCCAGGGCCAGGGCCAGGTCGGCGTTCACGCCGGCAGTGGGGAGCCGGGGCAGATCAGGCGGGCTTGCGCCGCCGGCGGCGGGCCGGGCTCTCGTCGGTGTCGGCGTCGTCGAAGCGCAGGGGCAGGGGCTCGACGGCCTCGTCGCCCTCGAGGTCCTGGGAGGGCGGCTCGAGGCCGTACTTCACGAGGAGGTTGAGGTAGTCGCGCGAGTAGAAGACCTTGATCCGAACCTCGGGGTAGGCCTCGCGGAGCCGGCGGGCCTTGCGGTTCTTCTTGGTCACCAGCTTCTGGTTCATGGTGGTGATCTCGATGAACAGGTCGTAGGCCGGCAGGTAGAAGTCGGGCGTGAAGGCCTGCGCAGGGTTGCCGTCGCCGTCGACGTCGAGGACGAAGGTTCGGGGCTCGTACTCCCAGGCGATGCCGTAGAAGTCGAGGAGCTTGGCGAACTGGCGCTCGGAGTTGTGGGCGAAGCGGACCTGCTCGTAGGGCAGCGGCGACGCCGAGCCCTGACCCTCGGGACCGGCCTGTGCCGCGGGCGGCCCGCCTGCCTCCGCGCCCGGGGTCGGGTGCCTGGCCAGCGACTACCCCGTGCCGCCCGTCGCCCCGGCCCGCGAGACGGTGCTGGACCCGGCGGCGGGCGCCGTCGGCCGCAGCTCGGTGATGGCCGCGTCGAGCTCGGCCTTGACGCCGTCGAGGGGCACGACGCTGAGCACGCCCTGGCCCCGGCGGACGAGATCGACCAGCTCCCCCGAGTCGCGGGCGAGGAGGACCGAGTCGGCGCCATTGAGCACCAGGCTGGCGGAGGCGATGTCCTCGCCCAGGTTGTCGCGGAGGTACTCGATGGCCCGGCGGGCCTTCTGCAGCGCCATGCCCGCGTCGAGGAAGCTCTTGATGACCTTGAGCTCGACGAGATCGCGGTAGGAGTAGAGGCGTTGGGTGCCGCTCCCCCGGGCGTCGGCGATCGACGGCCGGATCAGATCGGTGCGCGCCCAATAGTCGAGCTGGCGGTAGGTGATCCCGACGATCGAGCAGACCTGGGGCCCTCGGTAGCCCTCTGCTCCGTCGCCTTGTCCAGGCATGGCCCGGTGCCTCCTGTCCGCGGCCTACAGCCGCGTAGTTACGCTGTTGTCACCGAGGCTAGATCCCCAGCCTGTGGACAGTCAACCACCCTTCCTCTCCGGACGCGGTCCAGCACTGAGGGAGCCGGCGGCGGGTAGGCGGCGGGCCCGTAGGGAGGGACCCATGGGGAAGGGGCAGGGGCCCCATGG
>DASZOE010000404.1:0-5422 GCA_035550945.1 Acidimicrobiales bacterium | reverse complement strand
GTCCTGTCCCGGCCCATGGCGGGCACGGTGCGCCGGGGGGCGACCCCCGCCCACGACGAGCAGCTCGTCGCCGCCCTCGTCGCCTCGCCCAAGGAGGCCGAGGAGCACGCCCTGGTGGTGGGCGCGGTGCGGACCGCCCTGGAGACCGTGTGCCGGGAGGTGATGGCCGACGCCGGCCCCGAAGCCGTCCGGCTCTCGAGCGTCACCCACCTGGCCACCAGGGTGGCCGGCCACCTCGACGGCGAAGGGATCGGCGGGTGGCCCTCGGCCCTCGCCCTGGCCGGGCTGCTCCACCCGACGCCCGCGGTCGCCGGCCTGCCCCTTCCCGAGGCCCTGGCCGCCATCGCCCGGCTGGAGTCGTTCGACCGGGGGCTCTACGCCGGCCCGGTGGGATGGGTCGACGCCCGGGGCGACGGCGACTGGGCCGTGGCCCTGCGCTGCGCGACGCTCCACGGCTCCCAGGCCCGGCTGGCCGCGGGCGCGGGCATCGTGGCCGACTCCGACCCCGACGACGAGTGGGCGGAGACCGAGGCCAAGCTCGAGCCCATGCTCGCCGCCCTCGAGGCCGGCTGACCCCGGCTCCTTCTCGAGCTGGCGGTGGATGTGCGCGCCAGAGGACGGGTATCCACCGCCGGTTCGGGGGTCAGGTGACGTCGCGGCGGACGAGCAGGCGGGCGCCGATGGCGGCGAAGGCGACGGCGTAGGCGACGAGGACCAGACCCCCCGCCCAAGGGGGCAGCAGGGAGCCGTCGGCCAGGGTCTCCTGGGACAAGCCTCGCGCCGCGCCCTGCGGCAGCCACTTGCCCACTGCCGGCAGCAGGGAGACCAGGAGGCCCTCCAGGATGAACGACCACACCAGGGCGACCACCACGGCCGCCACCTGGTTGCGGATGAGCGCGCCCACGCCGACGCCGATGAGGCCGTACAGGGCGGCCGAGAGCGTGCCCGCCAGCAACACCGGCGCCACGTCGCCGCCGAGCACGTCGACGGAGACGTCCTTGACGGCCAACCACGGCAGGGCGACGGCGAGGTTCACCGCGGAGGCGACCACCCCGAAGGCGAGGCCGACGACGCCCATGGCCGCGAGCTTGGCCCCGACCACCCGGGGCCGTCGGGGGGTGAGCAGGAACGTCTGGGTGATCGTCCCGTGACGGAGCTCTCCGGTGACCACGAGGATGCCGAGGACGAGCACGAGTATCGAGACCACGCCGGCGTTGCCGAAGGCGTTGCGCACGCCCTGTGGGACCTCGAGGGGTGGCGTGCCGGCGTCGCCGGCGGCGAGGATCGATCCCACGACGCCCATGGCCACCAGGCCGACGCTCGCGGCCAGGAGCCCCACCACGAGGCGCGTGGTGCGCACCTTCAAGAGCTCGGCCCGCAGGAGGTCGGTCACCGCCGGGCTCCGTCCGGGCTGGTGAGCTCGAGGAAGACGGCCTCCAGGTCGGCCCTCTCCGCGGTCACCTCGGTGACCGTGACCCCGGCGTCGGCCGCCACCTGAGCCACCACCTCGGTGGTGGTGCCGGGGGCGACCACCGTCTCGCTGACCTCGGCCTCGACGCCGCGGGCCCGCAGGGCGTCGCGCAGGCGCCGGGCGTCGCTCGTCTCCACCCTCACCGAGCCGCTCGACCGCCGCACGAGCTCGGAGAGGGTGGAGGAGGCGACCAGCCGGCCACGGGCCACGATCACGATGTGGTCGACCGTCTGGGCCACCTCGGCCAGGACGTGGCTGGAGACGAGCACGGTCCCGCCCCGGTCGGCGAACGCCCGGAGGAACCCCCGCAGCCAGTGCATGCCCTCGGGGTCGAGGCCGTTCCCGGGCTCGTCGAGGATCAGCACCTCGGGCTCGCCCAGCAGGGCCCCGGCCAGGGCCAGGCGCTGGCGCATGCCCAGCGAGAAGCCGCCGACGCGCCGCCCCGCAAAGGCGTCCATGCCGACCTCGGCCAGCACCGCCTCGGCCCGCGCCATCGGCAGCCCGGCCGTCGTGGCCGCGATCCGGAGGTGGTCGATGGCGCGACGGCCGGGGTGGAAGCCGGAGGCCTCCAGCACCGCTCCGACCCGCCTGATGGGATCGGCCAGCGCCACGTACGGAGAGCCCAGGATCGTGGCCGCGCCCTGGGACGGGGACACCAGGCCCAGCAGGCACCGCAACGTCGTCGTCTTGCCCGCGCCGTTCGGTCCGAGGAAGCCGGCGACGCTGCCCGCCTCCACCTCGAAGGAGAGGTCGTCGACGGCGAGGACCGGGCCGAAGCGCTTGGTGAGCCGGTCGACGCTGATCACCGCCACCTCGCCCACCCTCCTCCCGCCATCTCGCCCGTTCACCGCACCGCGGAGGGCGCGGGCGGTGCCCAGCACGCTACTCGGGCGACGGTCGGCGGGGGCTCAGGTCGGCGCTTCCACGCACTGGCAGCCCGACGGGCCGACGGTCGCGGCGTGCTCGGTGCCGGGCTCGACGTCGAGGCGGTCGCCGGCCTCCATGGCATGATCGCCGTCGCGGGTGTGGAAGACGATGCTGCCCTCCACGCAGTACAGGACCTTGTGGTAGCCGTGCTCGTGCCAGTCGTAGGTGTCGCCCGGGCCGTTGGCCCACGAGCGGGGGGACAGGCCCTGTTCGCGGAACCGGGCCTCCACGTCGGCCGCCGACGGCGGCTTCCCCTCCCCCTTCCGGACGCTGGCGCTCATGTCGACAGTGTAGGAAGGGAGGAGTGCGCCGAGCCGTCCCCGCCGCCGTCGCCGCCGCGGCCGTCTCTCTGCTGGCCTCCTGCTCCGGCTCGTCGGAGGACTCGGCCCGCTCCCTGACCACGGTCCCGGTATCGGTGAGCGAGCCGACGTCGACGTCCTCCGTCCCGCCCGAGGTGACGACGACGACCGGCGTGGCACCCACCGGCCCGGAGCGCTGCCGCGGCACCGCGGTGGAGGTCACCCTCCTCGACGAGCGGGCGGCGGCGGGCACGAGCCTGATCGTCTTCCAGGTGCGGAACACGGGCCCGGGCCCCTGCCGGCTGGCCGGCCATCCCGGGGCCGAGGCGCTCGACGCCTCGGGCCGGGTCCTCGCCACCGCCCGACGCGGCCCGGGGGTGATCCTGAGCGGGGCGCCTCCGGCGCCGGTGACCGTCGGCGCCCGGGGCACGGCCTACTTCGCGGTCCAGGCCCCGAACATCTGCCCCGACGACGCGCCCCCGGTCGACTCCGAGCGGGTGCGGATCGTCCTGCCCGAGGACGACGCGCCGGTCGAGGTTGCCGCGGGGCTCACCGTGTGCCCCCAGCCCGAGCTCCTCGTCTCGCCGGTGCGGGCGTCCCAGGCCGAGCTGGCGGGCGGATAGGGGGACCCCCCGCCAGGCGGCCGCCGCGCCTATTGTCTCCCGGCCAAGGGCGAGGCCGGGAGGGACAGCATGCGACCAGCGGGGCGGGGCCGGCGATCTGCGCTCCTCGGCGCGGGGGTGATCGGCCTCCTCGCCCTCGCCGTCTCCCTCCCGGGGCTCACGGCCGGCGTGGCCGGCGCCGCGCCGCCGGGGATCGGCTTCGACATCTCGTGGCCCCAGTGCGGCCGCCCGTTCCCCGCCGCACCGGCCTTCGGCATCGTGGGCGTCAACGACGGCAAGCCCTACACCCACAACCCGTGCCTGGGCGAGCAGGCCCTGTGGGCGGCGGCCTCGGGGCTGCCGGCCGGCTTCTACGTCAACACCGCCAACCCGGGCGTCCGCAGCAGGAGCGTCGACTGGTACGCCCAGCGTTCCCCCAACCCCGCCTGCAGCCGCTCGAACGAGGCGGCGTGCGCCTACAACTACGGCTACAACGGGGCCCGCCACGCCTACGCCTACGCCAACTCGCTGGTCGACGCCGGGCCCGGCCACACCTGGTGGCTCGACGTGGAGACCGGCAACTCGTGGTCGGCCACCGACAAGGCCGCCAACGTGGCGTCGATCGTCGGCGCCCTCGACTTCCTGGGCTCCCAGGAGGTCGTGGTGGGCGCCTACTCCACCCGCTACCAGTGGACGAAGATCACCGGCGGCGCCAGCCTGCCGACGCTGCCCAACTGGGTGGCCGGCGCCCGCAACCTGGAGCAGGCGGCGGCGTTCTGCGCCGACCGCACGTTCACGGGCGGCCCGGTGATGCTCGTGCAGTGGGTCGAGGGGCGCTTCGACCACGACTTCCCGTGCCCCGGCTCCGACGCGGTGCTGCGCCCGGCGGGTGGGCCGGCGTCGCCGCCGACCACCGAGCCCGACCTCCTCACCGCCCTCCTCCAGCAGCTGGGACTGCTCCCCAAGAGCTGACCGCTCATCCCAGGGCGTCGGCGACCGCGGTCCACGCCTGGGCGTGACGGGCGACGTTGTCGCTCCGGTCGGTCGGCACGACGACGACCCGCACCCCGCCGCCCGAGAGGGCGTCGGCCACGGCAGGGACGACGTCGGCGGCCGCCTCCACCCGGGACGCGGGCACCCCCAGCGCCTCGACGACGGCCACCAGGTCGACGCCGTGGGGCGTGCCGAACAGGCGCTCGAAGTGCTCGGGCGAGGCGGCCTGGGGCAGGAAGGAGAAGATCCCCCCGCCGTCGTTGTCGAGGACCACGAAGGTGGCGCCCAGACCCCGGCGGGCGGCGCCGAGCAGGCCGCCCACGTCGTGGAGGAGGGTGAGGTCGCCGGCCAGCGCCGCCACCGGGGCGCTGCTGGCGGCGGCGACGCCGAGCACCGTGGAGGGAAAGCCGTCGATGCCGCTCGCCCCCCGGTTGGCCAGCACCCGCAACCCGGCCCGGGCCGGCGCGAAGGACTCCAGGTCCCGCACCGGCATGCTCGAGCCCACGACCAGCGTCGCCCCGTCGGGAAGGCACGCCACGAGGTCCCGGGCCACCCGGCCCTCGAAGGGCGCCGTCCACGAGTCGAGGAGGTGGTCGAGTGCGGCCCGCGCCGCGGCCTCGGCCCCGAGCCAGTCACGGACCCACTCCGTTCCGGGGACGCTCACCGCCGAGGGTCGTCGGCTGGCGTCCCCCGAACGAAGGGCGGTGGCCAGCCCGTCGAGCAGGGCGGTGGGATCGGCGACGACCCTCTGGGCCACGGCCCGGCGGGGGTCGAGCCAGGCCCCCTCGGGGTCGACGAGCACCTGGGTCACCGACTCGTCGAGCCACTCGACCGTGGCCCGGCCGGTCGGTGCCGCGCCGAGCCGGAGGACGAGATCGGGGCGGTGGGCGGCGGCGAAGGGTCGGCACCGGAGCAGGGCGTCGTAGGTGGAGACGGACAGCGGTCCGGACCGCAGTCCGGACACGGCGTCGGCCAGCACCGGCCACCCGGCGGCCGCCGCGAAGCGCTCGACCGCCTCGGGCGTCGCGCCCGCCCCCCATCCGGCCAGGACGAGGCCCCGGGGCGGGGCCGCGACCCGCTCGGCCAGCCGGGCCACCTCGTCGGGATCAGGTGACGGCAGGCAGGGGGTG
>DASZOE010000403.1:0-3485 GCA_035550945.1 Acidimicrobiales bacterium | reverse complement strand
CGGGCAGGCGGCGGGGCGACTCCAGGCCGCCTCCCGGCCCGTCACCGGTGCACGCGGCCACGACCAGCGCCAGGCCGGCGAGGCCCGCGAGCGGGCGGAAGGGCGGCACCGGGCCATCGTGGCAGGGGCATCTCCCCTACGGTGGGCGGGTGCCCGCGCTGGTCCCGACCTGCGTCTGGCGGGCCCGGCCCGAGCTCGTCGTCGCCCTCGACGACCGCTTCGGGCCGCCCGTCGACGCCTACGTCAACGGCTCCCAGGTCTGGCTGCGGGAGGGCGGCCCGCAGGGCGTGCCCGTCGAGTGGCGGCTCCATCCCGTCGCCGGCTTCCGCCCACCCGAGGGCACCGGCACCTACGACCTGTTCGAGGTGACGGCCGAGGCCCTCGCCCGGGGCGGGCCCGGGCCTGCACCTCTCGAACGCCTCTGGGCCGGCCTGGAGGCGTTCGCCGCCTACGGCGACGAGGTCGAGCCCGCCACCCTGGCCGTGGCCTGCACCGAGGACCTGGGGCTGCCGCCCGACGCCGCCGGGCTGGTCGACCACGGCCGCATCGGCGACGAGTGGGAGCGCACCCGGGGCCGGGTCTCGATCGTCGAGGCCCTCCTCGCCCAGCTCGGCCCCTGAAGGTCGGTGCAGTAGCGTCCCGCCGTGGCGGTGGTCCGCGGTCCGTGTCGGCGCCGGCGGAGGGAGACCCGCTGCTGGCGCTCCTAGCCCTCGCCCTGGGCGGCACGTCCCTTCCCCTCACCACCACCGGCCGGCCGACGTCCGTCCCCGCCGTCCTCGTGGTCGTGCCCGAGCTCCAGTGGGCCGACGCCCCGCCCGTCCTGGGGACCTGGGCCCGGGCCAACCTCTCGCTCCGCTCGGTCCGGCTCCGCGCCGGTGCCCCCGACGGCTACCTGAGCCTGGGCAAGGGCCGGCGGACGGCGGCGCCCTCGGGAACCGGGCTGGGCCCGGTGGAGCCCACGGGCGACGGCGGGCTGCGCCTGGCCGACTGGGAGCGCCTGCGGCGCCACGACCGCTCGTTGCGCCAGGGAGGAACGCTCGGCGCGCTGGGCCATGCCCTCGCCGCGTGGGGGCAGCCCTGGACCTTCGTGGCCACGGATCTCCGGGCTGCGGCCGTCGTGGCCGACCGCCGGGGGGTCGTCGCCCGCGCCGTCGTGGGCGGCCCCCCTCAGGTGGGCGAGGCGCTGGCCGGGGGCGCCGTGGCCGTCGTCACCGCGGCCCGGGCCGACGAGATCCCCGAGGTGGTGGAGGCCGCCGGGGATGCGTGCGTGCTGCTGACCAGCGTGTCCTCGCCCGACGAGAACCGCCACCTCGGCGTCTTCGCGGCCGCGCCGGCCTGCGGGCTGGGCCGGGGAGGGCGCGCCTCGCCGTCCACCCACCAGGCCCATCTGGCCACGCTCTACGACGTGGGGATCACCTTCCTCGACCGCCTGGGCGCGGCGCGGCCACCCGGGATGAGCGGGTCCGTCGTGCGGCCCTCGGCTCCGGTCGGGGTCGCCACGCTCGTCGACCGCGACCGCCGGGCCGCCACCTCCGACCTCCTGCGGACGCCGTTCTCCTGGCTCTTCGTCGGCCTGACCGCGGTGGGCGCGGCGGTCGTCCTGCGCCGGCCGCGGGCCCGCCCGGTGATCGCCTGGGCCCTCCTCGCCGTCCCTCCGGCGAGCTTCCTGGTGATGGCCGTCCCCTGGTGGCGCTGGGGCGGGTGGGGGCTGCTCGCCGCCGGCGCGGCCGTGACCGGGATCCTGGGCTTCGGTGCCGCCATGGCCGGGCGCCGCGACGTGGTCCTCGGCGTGGGGGCCCTCGCCCTCCTGCCCGCGGGGGTGATCGGGATCGACGGCGCCTTCGGCGGCAACGTGGAGGGCGACGCCCCCTTCGGCAACTCGACCATCGGCGCCGGCCGCTTCTACGGCATCGGCAACATCGGCTCGGGGTTCCTGGTCGGGGCCGTGGTCGTGGCCGCCGGCCTGGCCCTCGAGCGCTTCGGCCGGCGGGCCCTGGCCCCCACCGCCGGCGGCATGGCCGGTGCCCTGGCCGTGGGCGGGGGGCCCTGGTTCGGCGCCGACGTGGGCGGGGTGCTGATGGGGGTGCCAGCCTTCGGCACCCTCCTGCTGTCGTGGCGCCGGGGTCGGCCGTCGGCACGGGTGCTGCTGCCGGTGGTCGTGGCCACGGCCGTGGTCCTCGCCCTGTTCGTGGCCGTGGACGTGTCCCGGCCCCCGGCCGCCCAGACCCATCTCGGGCGGGCCATCGACAGCGGCGAGGTGGTCGACGCCGTCACCCGCAAGGGCGGGCGGGCGCTGGCCACCGTCGCCCATCCACTGGCCCTCGTCGTGGTCCTCGGCGCCGGCGTGGTGGCCCTGGCCCGGCCGCAGCTCGGGGTCCGCCCGGCCCGGGCGGCCACGGCGTGGAGCCTCGCCGTCGCCGCCGTCCTGAGCTCGGCGCTGAACGACTCCGGGCTCCTCGTGGGAGCGGCGGTGACGGCCGTCGGCGGGCCCGCCCTGCTCGCCGGCGACGCCGGCGACCCGGTCGCCGCCGTCGACTCGAGCGGGGCCGTGGGGGCGGCGTGAGAGCGCGGGAGGACCGCCCCGAGGCGGCCACCGGAGGCCTTGTGGGCCTCCGCCTCCTCGTCCTCCTCGCCGCCGCGTCCCTGGCCCTGCACCTGCCCGGGCTCACCGTCCACCTGTTCAACTCCGACGAGGCCAGCCTGGCCACGATGGCGATGGTCATCGACCGGGGCGGCCGCCTCTACCACGAGACCGCCGACCGCAAGCCTCCGGTGGTGCCCTACGTCTATGCCGCGGTGGCCCGCGTCACCGGAACCCACGACGTGCGCCCGGTGCGGGCCGTCGCCGCCCTGGTGCTGGCCGCCACCGCCGCCCTGCTGGCCGCCGAGGCCCGCCGCCGCTACCGCAACCGCACGGCCACCCTCGGGGCCGCCGCCCTCTTCCTCCTCGGCAGCGTCGCCTTCTTCCCGGCCGATACCCAGGCCGCCGGTTTCGAGGTGTTCATGCTCCTGCCCATGACCGCGGCCGTGGTCGCCGCCAGCCGGGAGCGGGCGGTGGCGGCCGGCGTCCTGCTGGCTCTGGCCTGCCTGTGCAAGCAGACGGCGGTGACCACCGCCCTCCCCGTGGCCTGGCTCCTGTTCCGAGGCGGAGGTTGGCGCCCGGTGGCCCGCGCCGGGCTGTCCGGCTCGGCCGTCATCGCCGTCACCGCCCTCGCCTTCGGCCCGGCCGAGTTCCTCCTGTGGACCGTCACCGGGAACGGCGGCTATCTCGCCCTTCGGGGATCGGCGGGGGCCACGGTCCTACGGGGCCTGGGAATGACGTGGGCCTTCATAGGGATCAACCTGGCCCTCGTCCTGCTCGCCCTGCGCGCCGCTGGCCGGCCTGCGTGGCCCGAACGCAGTGGCCGGCCTGCGTGGCCCGAACGCAGTGGCCGGCCTGCGTGGCCCGAGCGCAGCGGCCGGCCTGCGTGGCCCGAACGCAGTGG
>DASZOE010000402.1:0-10874 GCA_035550945.1 Acidimicrobiales bacterium | reverse complement strand
AGCCAGAGTGGCGTCATCGAAGCAGGCGACGACACAGCCATCCGCAGTTTCAAGGAGAAGCCGTCCGAGCCGGCCGCCCTTCCCGACGACCCCGACCACGCCTTCGCATCGATGGGCAACTACGTGTTCACCGCCGGCACGTTGGTCGAGGCGGTCTCCCTGGACGCCGCCGACGAGGGCTCCGAGCACGACGTCGGCGGCGACATCATTCCCATGATGGTCGATCAGGGCGTCGCATACGTTCACGACTTCACCGACAATCGGGTGCCCGGCGAGCCCGCAGGTGAGCATGGCTACTGGCGCGACGTCGGCACGCTCGACGCCTATTACGAGTCGCACATGGACTTGGTATCGCCCCTGCCCAAGTTCAACCTCTACAACGACCGCTGGCCGATCTACACCTCCGGGCCGTCGCTTCCCCCGGCGAAGTTCGTCTTCGAGGGAGTGGATGGCACGGGGCGGGTTCTGAACTCGATGGTTTGCGCGGGCGCGGTCGTCCGAGGGGCGACCGTGGAAGGGTCGGTGATCTCCCCGGGGGTGACCATCCATCCCGATGCCATCGTGGAGCAGTCGGTCCTCTTGCACGACGTCGTGGTCGGGCGGGGGGCGGTGGTGCGCAACACCATTATCGACAAGAACGTGGAGGTGCCTCCGGGTACCAAGATCGGCGTGGACGAGGAGGCCGACCAGAAGCGGTTCACGACGTCCGACAACGGCATCGTCGTCATCGGCAAGGGCGAGAAGATCTGGACCGACACCAACGACGGGAGTTAGGCATGTCCGAGAAGCAGATGAACGTCCAGCGGGCGACGGGTATCAACGGGAACGGCGAGGGCAGCCTCCGGCCCGTCATGCTCGCCATCGCGGGTGACAGCGGCACCGGAAAGACGACCGTCACCGCGGGACTGGCCGACGCCCTCGGCCCCGAGCGGATCACCTCCGTGGGCGCCGACGACTATCACCGTTATGACCGCGAAGAGCGCAAGTCGCTCCCGTTCACCCCGCTCAACCCCGAGTGCAACTACATCGACATCATGGAGCAGCACCTCCAGCACCTCGCTTCCGGGCAGCCGATACTCAAGCCGGTCTACGACCACGACACCGGCGAGCTGGGGCGACCCGAGTACATCGAGCCGCGCGAGTTCGTCATCGTCGAGGGTCTGCTGCCCCTCTATACCGAGGTCGCGCGCGCCTGCTTTGACATCAGCGTCTACTTGGACCCGCCCGAGGAGATCCGCATCGCGTGGAAGCTGGCGCGGGACACCAAGAAGCGGGGCTACACCGAGGACGAGGTTCGCGAGGACCTGAAGAAGCGAGAGCCCGAGTCCCAGGAGTTCATCCGCCCCCAACGGGCGTACGCCGACATCGTCGTACGCTTCGCTCCCATCGAAGAGCGCGGTGAGACTGCTGACGACCCGCTCAGCGCCACGCTGCTCCTCCGCCCGACGATCGACCACCCGGAGCTGCACGAGATCCTCGGCGACGACACCGAGCAGGCCATGCATCTCAAGCTCGACCGAGACGACGACGGGAAGCCGGTCGACGCCGTCCACATCCATTCCTACGCTGACCCGGATATCACCAAGAAGGTGGAGCAGGCCGTGTGGGACGAGCTCGGCGTGGATGCACCGTTGCCCGAGGCCCTGGGCCGGCTCGACCCGGACTCCGACGAGCGCGACGAGCCCCTGGCGCTCACTCAGCTCGTCCTCCTCTACCACCTCGTCCAAGCGCGAGAACGGCTGAACGGGGCCGCTGCCGGTAACGGCGGGTAAGGCGCGGCGTGGACGTCGCCGAGGGCGTTGGTGAGGACGCGCTCATCCTCGTGTCCAACCGGGGTCCGCTGAAGTACGGCCGGGAGGGCGGCCAGCGCACGGCCGAGCCGGGCCACGGCGGGCTGGTCACGGCGCTGGCCGGACTCGCCGGCCACCTCGAGGACGCGGTCTGGGTCTGTGCGGCGCTGAGCGACGAGGACGCGGCCGTAGCCCGCGAACACGAAGGGAGGGCGTTCGAGCCCGACGCCCACGGCCGTGGCATGCGCCTCCGCATGATCGAGCTGGAGCCCGACGCTCAGCGCAAGTTCTACGCCGTCATCGCCAACCCGCTGCTCTGGTTCGTCCAGCACTCCCTGTGGGACCTGGCGAACACTCCCGACATCACCCGCCAGGAGCTGGACGCATTCGAGAACGGCTACGTCCGGGTGAATGCCCAGTTCGCCGACGCGGTGGCAGAAGAGGTGGACGCCCGCGGTGGGCGGGCCACGGTGATGGTGCAGGACTACCACCTGTACCTGGTGCCCGAGCGCGTTCGCGACCGCTGCCCGGAGGTGTTCCTGCACCACTTCGTGCACATCCCCTGGCCCCACCCCGACGCCTGGCGGGTGCTGCCGCCGGCGATGCGGCGCGCGGTGTTCAACGGCGTCCTCGGCAACGACGTGGTGGCATTCCACTCGAGGCGCTACGCCCGCAACTTCCTCCTCGGCTGCGAGGAGCTGCTCGGCCTGCGGGTCGACAGGAGCCGGCTCACTGTCGAGGTCGCGGGGCGCACCGTCCATGCCCGGCATTACCCCATCTCGGTAGACCCCGACGAGCTCGAGGCCACGGCCGCCTCGCAGGAGGTGGCCGACCACGAGCGGCGTCTGACCGAGAAGCGGCGTGAGCACCTCATACTGCGTGTCGATCGCGCCGATCCCAGCAAGAACATCCTGCGGGGGTTCAGGGCCTTCGACATCGTCCTCGACGACCACCCCGAGCTGGCCGAGCGGGTGACATTCCTCGCCCTCGTCCAGCCCAGCCGAGAGGACGTGCCGCAGTACGTCGACTACCTGGACCGGATCCGGCAGCTGGTGGACGATGTCAACGCGAAGCACGGCACGGCCGGTTGGCAGCCGATCGAGCTCAGCCTCGAGGGGGACTTCGATGAGGTGGTCGCGGCCTACAAGTTGTTCGACGTGCTCGTCGTCAACCCCATCGCCGACGGGATGAACCTGGTCGCCAAGGAGGCGGCCCTCGTCAACCACAGCGACGGCGTGCTCGCCCTGTCCGAGAACGCCGGGGCCCATGAGGAGCTGGGCGAGTTCGCCATCACGTTGCATCCTTTCGACATCCAACAGCAGGCCGACGCCATCTTCGCCGCGCTCGGGATGGACGCCCGCGAACGCCGGGACCGGCTCGCAGCTTCCGCCGCTGTGGTCCGGGAGCACGACGTGACCAAGTGGCTGCGCGACCAGCTCGGCGACGTTCGCGAGCTCCGTCAGCCTGGCCACTAGAGCGGTCCCGCTGCGCTCATGCCTCCCTTCCACCGACCGAAGGTCCCTCCTGGCTGCTCGCCTCCCGACCGTGACTCTTCAGGCGGCGCAGCACCTCAGCGACATCTGCCATCGTCGTCCTGGGGTTGATCGTGCACAGGCGGAGCACCGTCCGTCCCCCGAACCTCGTCGTCGTCACCACCGCGTATCCCTCGGCCGTCACTCGGGCGGCGATCTCCTTCTGGAGCCGGTCGACCGTGGAGCGCGGACCTTCGGGCGCGTAACGGAAGGTGACGACGCCCAACTGGGCCCGTGTCACGATTTCCCACCCCGGTGAGGCGGCCAGGATCTCCTCCGCCGACTCGGCCAGCGCGACGCCGTGGTCGATCGCTTCCTCGAACGCGTCTGCTCCGAACACCTTGAGCGACATCCAGAGCTTGAGGGCGTTGAACCGCCGGGAGAGCTGAAGGCCGTAGTCGCAGAAGTTCACCTCCTCGAGTCCGGGCGCCACGTCCTGCATGTACTCGGGGAGGAGACGGAAGCACCGGCTCAGAGCATGGCGGTCCCGGACGAGGACGCAGCCCATCTCGTAGGGCTGGAACAGCCACTTGTGGGGGTCGAGCGTGATGGAGTCGGCCTGGTGCAGGCCGGCCAGCTGCGGGCGCGCCGCCGAGCTGAAGGCGGCAGCCGCCCCATACGCCCCGTCGACGTGCAACCACAGTCCCCGCTGGCGGCATACGGCCGCTATCTCCTCGAGGGGGTCGACGGCGCCGGTGTTCGTCGTCCCGGCGTTGGCCACGACGCAGAGGGGATGCCGGTCCTCCTCCGGCGCAGCATCGAGTGCCTGCACGAGGGAGGAGACCACGAGCCGACCGCGGTCGTCGGACGGGAGCATCCTCACCTGTTCCTCTCCGAAACCCAGCACGGCCAGCGCCCGATCGACGGTGCGGTGGGTCTGGTCCGAGAAGTAGAAGGTTGCCCGCCGGTCCCGGCCTTGCGGCTGGACGTCGCGGGCCACGGCCAGAGCCGTCAGGTTGGCCATCGAGCCGCCGCTGGTGAACACGCCGCCCGCGTCCGCGGGAAGGCCGCACGCCTCCCGCAGCCAGTCGATGGCGACCAGTTCGACCGCCGCCGGTCCCGAAGCCTCGACCCACGTTCCGGTGAACACGTTCAGTCCGCTGGCCAGCAGGTCGGCTATGACGCTCACGAAGTTGCTCGGCCCGGGCACGAGAGCCAGGAAACGGGGATGGTCGAGGTGGCGCACGTTGGCCAGGACGTCGTCTTGGACCTTCCCCAGCACCGTCTGCCAGGGCGAACCCGTGCGGGGCAGCGGCTCACGCAGCTGGGCCTCGGCCTGGGCCCGGGAGGCGACCTGCGCCACGGCACGATCAGGCAGGCTCGTCAGATGCTCGAGGATGATCTCCACTGCCTGATGGCCCAAGGCGCGCATCTCCTCGAGGGAGAGCTCCAAACGCTCTTTACCGGATGCGTCCACGCCGTCTCCCGGGGCCCAGGACGAGATGCGCTCTGACGGCTGCACCGCCGCCGCGACCATTGTGCCCGGGGGCAACCGCGGGT
Source organism: Acidimicrobiales bacterium (assembly GCA_035550945.1). GTDB lineage: Bacteria > Actinomycetota > Acidimicrobiia > Acidimicrobiales > AC-14 > DASZOE01. The sequence goes on along the minus strand of DASZOE010000402.1, from coordinate 6,052 downwards.
CGAACTGCTGCCGGCCCGAATCGCCGGCTACGTCGATCCCGCCGCCTACAGGAGGGGGAAGCCCCTGTATATCATCGGCGATATAATGGCGGGCGATGAACGAGGCCCGAGACGCGCGTCGACGGCGCTCCGTCTTCCCTGGGTTCCAGAACCTCTCCGATGGTCGCCAACGAATCGTGGAGGAGCTCGTCACTGCCCGGCTGCAGCTCGGGCTCTCCCAGGCAGAGGTTGCAGCACAGATGGGGACGTCGCAGTCGGCGGTCGCCCGGCTCGAGGGGGGCGAGGCCGACATGCGCCTGTCCACCGTGCAGCGCTATGCCGCGACGGTGGGCCGGGAGGTCAGGCTGTCCACCGAAGGTGGCACGGATGAGGAGTGAGTCCCCGCGGCCCGGGTATCCGCGGCCCGAACGGCCTCCGCCGCCGCCAGAGATCACACCCCCCGGCTGGACGCCGCCCTCGCGGCCACCAGCTCCGCCGCCCTATCCGCCCGTCCCCGTCGTGCCCCTCGACCGCCCGGGCCCGCTCGACGACGTCTCCACCCGTCTGCTGCAACGCCGGGTCGTCCTCGTCGCCGGCACGCTGGACTCTCGGACCATGGCCAACGCCGCCGCGCAGCTCATGTTGCTGGACGCCACCGGCGACGACCCGATCGAACTTCGCCTGATGTGCCCGGGGGGCGATCTCGACGCCGCGCTGGCGCTGGCTGACACCATCGACCTGCTCGGCGTCGAACTGCGGGCCTGCGCCGCCGGGGTGGTCGGTGGGCCGGCCGTGGCCCCGCTCGTGGCCGGCACGACCCGTGTCGCCCATCCCCACGCCACCTTCGTTCTCCGGGACCCGGACCTCTGCGCCGGCGGTCGGGCCGAGGACGTCGCCCTCGCGGTCGCTCAGCACCGCCGGCAGGTCGACGCCCTCCACATCCGTCTTGCCACCGCGTGCGGGCGGCGGCCGGAGCGCATCGCCGAAGACATGCGGACCGGCCTGGTCCTGAGCGCACCGGAAGCCGTGCACTACGGCTTGGTGGGCGAGATCGTCGCTGTCTCGACGGGCAGGACGGCGCCGGGCCAGCCATGACGGCGCGCTCCGGGGCTCATGGTGTGAGCAGGGGTGGCCCACCGTCATCCTGGTGCCAGGCGGCTCCATCGGCGTGTGGGATGTGGTCCGACGTGGTGAGCCTCCTCGAAGGCGAGGCATCCCACCCGGGCAGCACCGTTCACGGGCTGGCCGTGCCCGCCCCGATCGGCGTCGGCCTTCGACCCGCCCGCCGTCCGGCGATGGCGAGTGCGCCGACGCCGTACGCCGACGCCAGGAAGGTCACGAGCCCTCCGATCACCGGAATCAGGCCCACGACCCGAAGGATGACCAAGCCGGCCAGGAAGGCCAGGTAGCGGCTCGTCGGCTCCTTGACCATCGTCCGCCCCAGCGCCAGGGCGGCAACGACGTATCCCATGGCGTACAGCAGGGCGAGGGAGAGCAGAGCGATCACGCCGAGCGGGATGCCCACCACTGTGAACATGACGAGGATGGACAGGACCGGGAGCCCCACGGCGACCAACAGCCCCCAGCCGATGGCCCGACCGGGCTCGCGGCGCGCCACCGCGTACGCCGCCGCCATCGCCGCCGGCGCCAGTGCCAGCAGGACGATGCCGACGATGAGCAGCGAAATGGTCACCGCGACCCACCACGCCACCCAGAAGAGGAGGCCCAGGCCCCGCAGGCTGAACCGGACCGTCCGGGTCTCGCCTTCGACGGTCGCTCCGGGATCGACCTGGGGCGCTCGGGACGACACCACGTCACCACCGACGCGGGCGCCGCCGGTGATCGTCGCCCTGCCGTTCAGGGCGACGACGTCCTCTGTGACGGAGCCCGAGACCCGGATGTCGCCGTTGAGGGCGACCACTGGGCCTTCGACGTCGCCATCGATCACCGCCGGCCCGTCGAGGATCACGACCGCGTCGGCCCGCTCTCCGGCCCGGACCTCCGCCCGCCCGGTGAGCACGACCTGGTCGTCCGAATCCGGCGCGGCCTGCGCAGAGGCGGGAGCGGCCAAGGCCAAGAGCGTCACCACCACCGTCGTTCCCAAGAGTGCCCCCCGAGCGAGGGCTGATCTGACGTTGTTCAGGAGCATCCGCCCATCTCCTTGTCTATGTCGCAAGGATCGCCGGGAAACCGGGACGACGAGGACCTCGAGCATGGGCGTCCGCCGGTCGGGTGGACGCCGGGAGGACTTCCAAGGCGGGCCCGGCTGACGACGGGCATCGGACGGGCCCGGAGTGGTCGGACGCCGCACGTCCGGGAACCGGATCCAGCGCGGGAGTCACCCGTGACAACACCGCCTCCTCCTCCCGAGGGCTTGCCCTGCGGTGGCAACCATCAGGATACTCACGACCACTGTTCTCGGTCAGGACGGTGCCATACCACAGCGTGCCCCCCAGGGCGCTGCGCTTCCCGACGGTGCGTCCAAGGGCCGCTTGTGGCGAACAGTCCCGCACGCCGAACCCCATTCGGGCACCGGCGGCGTCAAGGGTTGCGGCCAGGCCCGCGACCTGTCACGACGCCGATTCTTCGGGGGCCACGAGGGGCGGCTCTTCATTGCAGGGCCGACCGAGGGCCTTGTACGTGCCGTCTCCCTGGTACACGTAAACCGTGTCGCACGTCTCCACGTCGGGCCGTATGACGACGAGGTCCTGGGCGAGGGCGGGTCCCGCCGGGACGAGCCCGATCGAGACTGCGCCGAGTGCGAGAACGAGAAGCTTGCGCATCGCGCACCTCCCTGGGATGGGCCGCTCGACCATCGGGCGGCCTCTCACCAGGTCTTCGTCGCCGCAGCTCCCTTTGGATCGGGCGTCAGGTGCGGCACGCCCTGGCGGTGGTCCATCGGGAACCGGTTCCCACGGGCGCGTGTTCGTCGCCACTGGCGGCGAGGAGTCATCGTGTGGATGTGGGGTGCCAAGACTCGATCATCGGGCTCAGAAGGTGACGACGCGCTCGGCTCGGGCGATCCTCTCGGCCAGGTCGGGGGCGCCGATCCACCCGGCGCCGAAGCGGCTGAGGTCGTCGTCGGTCGCCCCACGGGCGACGGCGCATGCCCTTCAGACGTAGACCGGGACCTCGAGCTCGACCGCCTTGGCGACGAGCTCCCGCATGGGAGGGAGGCCGAGCGGCTCGAGGCTCTCGGCCGCCTCGCCCAGCAGGAGGTCGGTGGCGTCGCCGGCCAGGGCGATGCTCGGGCGGTCACCCCGCGCTGCCGACCCGTTGACCGCGAGATGGAAGGGCAGGGCCGCCTTGACCGGATCGGTGGACCCGCAGCTGCCGATGTAGAGGATGTCCATGGAGCGACGCTAGCGATGCGGCCGCTCGCCCGGGGTCTCCGACGACGCCCCCGCGTCAGCGAACGGTGAGCGTCCCCTTCATGTCGTCTTCGTGGCCCTCCACGTCACAGATGAACTCGTACTCCCCGCGCTCCAGGTCTATGCCGATGCGCTTGTCGACTCCGGCCGGGACCTCCTGGTCGATCCCGGCGTTCTCGATCGTGAACGTGTGCCGGTAGAGGTCCTTGTTGTCGACGAACACCGCTCCGCCGCGCTCGACGGTGATCTCGACGTCCTCCTCACGGTCCGGGTTGGTGCCCTCGGGGAAGTAGTCGGCGTCCTTGGCGACCAGGGTGACGTCCCCCACCTCCGCCTTGTCGCTGTCGACTCCGAGCCTGGACACCAGCCCGACGCCGATCACCACGAGCACGGCGAGGGTGGCCAGCCCGAAGAGAGGCCGGACCGGCGCCTCGCCCAGACGCAGGAGCGCCCCCAGCATGGCCACGAACCCGGTGATCGAGCCCACCACGCCCGCTCCCGAGGCGACGAAGGCCAGGACCGAGTCGGGGTGGCCCAGGTCCTCGACGAGGAAGGGCAGGTTGCCCAGGGTGAAGAGGAGAGCGGCGACGCCGCCGAGGGCGACGCCCACCGTCCGGGTCCGACCGGCGCGCCCGAGGAGGTACAGGGCGACCCCCATCAGCACCATCAGGACGATCACCGGCGGGATGGGCACCTGCACGAAGACGTGGATCAGCACGCCGACGGCGATGAGCAGGATCAGCGCGAACCGCAGGAGCGAGCGCCAGGGCGCCCCCCGGTCGCGGTCGGTCGGCGAGGTCATGGGTCAAGGATGCCGTGGCCGGGCCACGGAATCCAGGAAGTCGTCGACGGCCAGGTCTCCCCTGCCCAGCGTCCCGGCCTCGACGGCCCGCCCCATTAGCGTGCGGCCCCATGACCGAGCGACCGGCCGAGCATCAGGTTCCCGCCGGGGCGGGAGGAGGGGCGCCCCCGCCGGGGACGGCCCAGCCCCGGCCTCCCGAGCCGTCCCACGCCGAGCGCTGCCGGACGCTCGTGGCGTCGGCGACGCGCGGCGCGTTCTGCACGCTCACCGTCGAGCCCGAGGGCTATCCGTACGGCTCGGTGGCGAGCTACGCCCTCGACGACCGGGGCGACCCTCTGTTCCTCTTCAGCCTCATGGCCGAGCACACGCAGAACGCGCTCCGTGATCCCCGGGCGAGCCTGCTCGTCACCGAGCCCGTGCCCGAGGGGACGGACCCGTTGGCCAGCGGGAGGGTGACGCTGCTGGGCCGGCTGGCCGCGGTGGACGACGACGAGCGCCCCGCGGTGCGGGACCGCTACCTGCAGGCCAACCCGAGCTCGGGGTACTACGTCGACTTCGGCGACTTCTCCTTCTACCGCCTCGGCGTCGGCAGCATCCGCTACGTCGGCGGCTACGGCCGCATGAGCTGGGTGGACGTCGGCGCCTACGCCGCGGCCCAGCCCGACCCCCTCGCCCCGGTGGCGGCCGGGATCATCGAGCACATGAACGCCGACCACGCCGAGGCCCAGGTCCTCTACTGCCGGCACCTGGCCGGGCGCCCGGACACGACGGGGGCGACCATGGCGGCCGTCGACCGGTACGGGTTCGAGATGGTGGCCACCGGGCCCGAGGGCCGCTCCGTCGTGCGTCTCGGCTTCCCCCGGCCCTGCTCCACCGCCGACGAGGCCCGCCAGGCCATGATCGCCATGGTGGCCGAGGCCCGCCGCCGGGCTTCCTAGCCGCGCCGCTCAGTCGGTCGGAGAATTCCCCGAGGCGCGGCGCTGGGGCACAATGGGCCGCCACCGCCGGTGGCAGGGTGTGCCGGGAAGCCTGGTCGGCGAGACGTCGACGCGCGATCGGAGCTCAGAGACATGCCCAACGGCCATGGGGGAGGGGGCAGGCGGGAGCCCGAGCTCTCGGGCGCCGCCGAAGCCCTCCCTGGGCGCCGGATGCCCCGCGTCCTGCGGGAGTTCCTGGAGACGGAGGCGGCCGGCGGCATCGTGCTCCTCGTCGCCGCCGTCGTCGCCGTCGTCTGGGCCAACTCGCCGTGGAGCGCCTCGTACCGCACCCTGTGGCACACCGAGTTCTCGTTGCAGCTCGGGCGGTTCGGGCTCCAGATGGACCTCCAGCACTGGGTCAACGACGGGCTCATGGTCCTCTTCTTCTTCGTCGTCGGCCTCGAGATCAAGCGTGAGCTCGTCGCCGGGGACCTCCGCGAGCTCCGGGTCGCGGCCGTACCCGCCATCGCCGCCGCCGGGGGCATGGTCGTCCCTGCCCTCCTGTTCCTCGCGATCACGGCCACGGGCGGAGAGGCGAGGGGCTGGGGGATCCCCATGGCGACCGACATCGCGTTCGCGCTCGGCGTCGTCACTGTGCTGGGCTCCCGGGTCCCCCGTTCGTTGAAGCTCTTCCTGCTCACGCTGGCCATCGTCGACGACATCGGCGCCATCCTCGTGATCGCCGTCTTCTACGCGGACGACATCCAGTTCGCGTGGCTCGCCACCGCGGTGTTGCTTCTCGCCGGCATCGTCGTGCTGCGGCGGGCCCGTGTCGTCTGGGTGCTTCCCTACGTGGTCATCGGGCTGGTGGTGTGGCTGGCGACGGAAGCGTCCGGCGTGCACGCCACCATCGCGGGAGTCGCGCTCGGCCTCCTCGCGCCGGCCCGCCCCCTCACGGCGGCGGCGGTGGCCCGCCACTGGGC
>DASZOE010000401.1:0-6002 GCA_035550945.1 Acidimicrobiales bacterium | reverse complement strand
AAGGAGACGAACCACACGTGGCTCGTGTCGCGGCCGGTCTGGGCGGTGCCGGTCTTCCCCGCGACCTGGACGCCGGGGATCCGGGCCGCGGTGCCCGAGCCCCTGTCGACGACGCCGATCATCATGTCCCGCACCGAGTGGGCCACGTCGGAGGGCACCGCCGTCATCCACGGTCGGGGCTCGTAGCGGTCGACGACCCGGCCCTCGCTGTCGCGCACCTCGGACATGACGTGGGGAGTCATGACCACGCCGTCGTTGGCGATGCCGGCGCCGACGAGGGCCATCTGCAGCGGCGTGGCCGAGACGTCCTGCTGCCCGATCGCCGACTTGGCCAGCGCCGGCCTGTCCCGGGCGAAGCTCGACCCGGGCGGGAACACCGAGGCCACGCTGTGGGGGAGGTCGATGGGCGGGGCCTTGTTGAAGCCGAACGCCTCCGCCCCGTTCGCCAGCTTGTCCCCGCCCAGGTCGAGGCCGAGCTGGCCGAAGCTGGTGTTGCACGACACCCGGAGGGCCTCGGGCAGCGGACCCCCGCAGCTGCCCCCGCCGAAGTTGCCGAGGGGCTGGCTGCTCTGGGGCAGCGGGAGCTGGGTGAGCGTCGGGTAGACGGGTGCGGTCAGGGTGGCCGTTCCGGTGGCCAGGCCCGCGGCCGCGGTGACGATCTTGAAGCTCGAGCCCGGGAAGTACCGCTCACGGTAGGAGCGGGGGAGCAGGGGCTTGTCGGGATCGGCGTTGAGGCGGTCCCACGCCTCACGGACCCGCTCCTGGTTGTGGCCGGCCAGGGGGTTGGGGTCGTAGGAGGGGAAGTCGGCAAGGGCCAGCACCGCGCCGGTGCGGGGGTCGAGGGCGACGACCGCCCCCTTGCGCTGGCCGAGCTCCCTCGTGGCCACCTCCTGGAGGCTCTTGGACACTGTCAGGGTGACGTTGGCGCTGCGCTCCTTCTGGAGGAGGAGGTCGCCCAGGCGGTCGATGCTCACCTTCCGGTCGCGGCCGGTGAGGGCGTCGTTGTAGGTGCGCTCCACGCCGTCGCTGCCATAGGTGAACGAGAAGAAGCCCGTGAGGTGGGCGAAGAGGGCGCCCTCCGGGTAGCTGCGCTGGCGCTTGAACTCGTCGTCGACCGGGTTGGACACGGCGACGACCACCCCGTCGGCCGTCTGGATGACGCCCCGGGGCTGGGAGAAGTCGCGGACGACGGCCCGGGTGTTGGCGGGGTGGTCGTTGAGGCGCTTGGCGTCCACCACCTGCAGCCAGTTGAGCTGGGCGAACAGGGCCACGAACAGCAGGCCCAGCACGACGCCCAGGTGACGGATCTGGGTGTTCACCCGACGGTCTCCTGGACGGCGACGGCCTCGGCGTGCTCCCGCGCCGCCTGGTCGTCGGAGATCCGCAGCAGCAGGGCCAGGAGCACGTAGTTGGCCAGCAGCGACGAACCCCCGTAGGACACGAAGGGCAGGGTGATGCCCGTGAGGGGCACCAGGCGGGTGACGCCCCCGAGGATCACGAAGCTCTGCACGGCGAGGATCGTGGTGAGGCCGGTGGCCAGGAGCTTCTCGAAGGGGGGATCGGCCCGCAGGGCGATGCGGATGCCGGTGCCCACCATGAGGAGCAGGGCGATCACGACCGCCGTCGAGCCGAAGAGACCGAGCTCCTCGCCGAGGGCGGCGAAGATGAAGTCGGTCGACACCGCGGGGATGCGCTGGGGGCTGCCCTGGGCCAGATTGGTGCCGGCCAGGCCCCCGGCGGCGAAGGCGAACAGGGCCTGGACGATCTGGTAGCCCGAGCCGCTGGCCGTCTCCCACGGGTCGAGCCAGATGGTGATGCGCTGCTTCACGTGGGCGAACGTCGACCACGCGATCCACGCGCCGGCCCCGAACAGGGTGCCGCCGATGGCCAGGTACGCGCCCCGGCCCGTGGCCACCCACAACATGGCGATGAACAGGGCGAAGAACAGCAGCGACGACCCCAGGTCGCGCTCGGCGATCATGATCACCAGCGAGACGCTCCAGGCCAGGACGACGGGCCCGAAGTGCTTCAGGTCGGGGACGAACACCGCCCCCACCCGGTGCAGGGCCTCGGAGAGGAGCTCCCGCTTCTCCACCAGGTAGGAGGCGAAGAAGATGCAGAGCACGATCTTGGCGAACTCCCCGGGCTGGAAGGTGACGGTGCCGAAGCGCACCCACAGGCGCGACCCGTTGATGTTGCGGCCGATCACCGGCAGCAGGGGCATGAGGAGCAACCCGATGCCGACGAGGGCGAAGGTGTAGCGGTAGCGCTCGAGGTCGCGGACGCGCTTGATCAGCACGAGGGCGCCGACGAAGGCCCCGACGCCCAGGGCGGTCCATACCGCCTGGAGGGCGGCCAGGTCGGGGTCGAGGCGGGCGATGAAGACGTAGCCGATCCCGTTGAGGAGCCCGCCGAGAGGCAGCAGGATGCTGTCCGCTCCCGGCGCCAGGCGGCGAGTGGCCACGTGGGCGACGGCCAGCAGGCCCAGGATCACCACCAGGAACGGGACGATGTTGGCCGGGAGGGACGCGCTGCGCCCCAGGCTGGCCAGGGCGTAGGCGCCCGACGTGAGGACGGCGGCGAGCAGCACCAGGCCGAGCTCGGTGTTCCGCCGCACCCGGAAGGCGACGCTCTCCCGCCTCACGGTGGCGCGGGAAGGGTCAGCGACGTGGTCGGGGGCGGCTCGAGGGCAGGCGGCCGAGCCCGCTCGGCCGCCTCCTGGCGCAGGTTGTTGACGTAGCGGTCGGCGTCGGCCTTGGTGGCGACCTCATGGCCGGTGCGCAGATCGGGGAGGCGCGACGGCAGGACGTCGGCCGTCGTCAGGGGCTTGCGCTCCTTGAGGGTGGGCTCGAACCACAGGAGGCCGCCGGGACGTCCCTTGTAGATCGCCACCCGATCACCGTCGAGGCCCACGTAGTAGGCGCTGCGGGCGTACCAGCCGATGGCCGTCACGGCCACGCCGGCGACGACGAACAGGGTGACGACGAAGGCGCCGACCCGCCAGGTGAGGCGCCGGGGCCGGTCGTGGGGCGCGGACCGCTCGGGCCCGGGCCGGGCGGCGGTGAGGGTGGGCGCCGCCTTGGAGCCGGGATCGGGCTCGGTGCCCCACCCGCGTGCCGACGGCGCGCCACCGCCGCCTCCTGCGCCTCCGGGCGGCGGGGTCGGCTCGTCGGCCAGGGCGGCCGAGGACCGCTCGGCCCGGTCGTCGTCGTCGACGACGTCGATAACCACGACGGTGATGTTGTCGTTGCCCCCGTGGGCCCGGGCTTGACGTACCAGGTCGCCGGCCGCTTCCTGGGGATCGCCGATGCGGCGCAGCGTGGAGGCGATGCGTTCGTCGGGGACCTCGTTGGTGAGCCCGTCGCTGCAGAGCAGCAGGCGGTCGCCCGCGTAGGGCAGGAGCTGCCAGGTGTCGACCTCCACCTCGGGGTCCATGCCCAGGGCCCGGGTGATGATCGAGCGCTGAGGATGGACGAGGGCCTCCTCGCGCGTGAGCTGGCCCTCGCGCTCGAGCTCGCCGACCAGGCTGTGGTCCTCGCTCACCTGGACCAGATCGCCCCGCTGGAAGAGGTACACCCGCGAGTCGCCCACGTTGGCCACGGCCAGATGGTCCTCGCCGTCCTCCTGCACGAGGGCGACGGCCGTGAGGGTGGTGCCCATGCCCCGCTTCTCGGCGGCCGACTGGGCCAGGTGCCAGACCGCCTCGTTGGCGGCCTGGATGGCCTTGACCAGGCCGTCCGTGGTCGGGTCGAGGAACGCCTGCTCGAGGGTCTCGACCGACATCTGCGACGCCACCTCGCCGGCCTGGTGGCCCCCCACGCCGTCGGCCACGGCGTAGAGGCCGAGGTCGTCGCGCGCCAGGAAGCGGTCCTCGTTGATCTGGCGCACCCGGCCGACGTCGGTGGCGCCCCCGCCCCGCAGCGTCGTCACGTGAGCTCCAGGACGGTCTTGCCCACCTGCAGCTGGTCACCCTTGCGGATGGCGATGGGGGCGGTGACCTTGCGGCGGTTGAGGTAGGTACCGTTCGTCGAGCCCAGGTCCTCCACGTAGTACTGGCCCTCGCGCCGGAAGAGGCGGGCGTGGAGCTGGGAGACGTAGGTGTCGTCGATCGTCACCTGACAGCCCCCGGCCCGGCCGAGGGTGAGCTCCTCGCCCAGCTCAAAGGTGCTGCCCCGCCGCTCGGCCGGCTCGACGATCCGGAGCCGGCTCCCGTCGCGGTTCCCCCACGGGCCCCGGGGCGCGGCCGCCCGGCGGGGGGTGGGAGCCGCCGGCACAGGCGCGGCGGTGCCGCCCCGGAGCTCGGCCCACACGGCGCGCAGGACGCGGATGAAGAACAGGTACAGGATCGCCAGGAAGCAGAACTTGAGGATCGTGAGCAGGGTGTCGGGCACGTCAGCACCGACGCACTACGACGCCTCGAAGCGGATGTGTGTGCCCCCCACGGTGATGTCGTCCCCGTCGACCAGGACCCGCTCCCGAACGCCGGCTCCGTTGACCTTGGTGCCGTTGGTCGATCCGAGGTCCACGACGACGAAGTCGTTGCCCCGGCGCCGGACCTCGGCGTGACGGCGGCTGACGTTGGGGTCGGAGAGCACGATGTCGCACTCGGGCAGGCGCCCGATGCTGACGGGGTCCTCGCCGATGCCGATCCGCCGGCCGTCGCCGAGGGCCAGCGAGCCCACGGCCGCCCCGCCCGGCGCCTCGACCATGGCCGAGGTCACGAGGAACTCGCCCTTGCCCAGCGAGGAGTCCTCCTCAATCTCGATCTGGACCGGCCCCATGAACCCGTAGCCCTCGTCGCGGGCGTGCTCGCGGGCGGCCTCGGCCAGCTCCCGGACGAGGGCCTCGGACACCGTGTCGAAGCGGCGACAGTCGTCGGCGCTGAGGGAGATGGTGAAGTGGTTGGGCGCGACTCGGCCGTTGACGCCCACGATCCGCTCGATGTCCATCTCGCGGGTCAGGCGCCGGCCCAGCTCGACGGGCTCCAGGCCACTGCGGAACGTCTTGGCGAAGACGCCCTCGACCAGGAGCTCGAGCCGCTGCTCGAACTGCTTCAGTCCCATGCGCAGGCGAAGCTTACCCACCGGGCGGGGAGGCCCCACCCATCCGGTACCCTCGGAAGACGCCCGGGCGAGTGGCGGAATTGGCAGACGCGCAGGATTCAGGTTCCTGTGGGGTAACACCCGTGGGGGTTCAAGTCCCCCCTCGCCCACCGGGGGCTACCGACAGCCGCGGAAGCGCAGGATCGCCAAGGGGTGTGCAAGGACTACAGCGGCCATGAACGGCGACCCTTGTGATGGCCGCCCCATCAGGGCGTTGTCCCGGGCGGCCCTATCCCGAGAGGCGGGAGATGTCGACCGCCACACCCAGCGCCCCTGCCGAGCGCGCTGCGCCAATGTCACCAGGCCCCAGCCCCCCTTGGGCGTAGACGGGCAACGGGGTGGCCGCGACCAGCTCCTGCAGGCCGTCCCAACCCAGCGGCTGGTCTCCGGGGTGCGAAGCCGTGGGCAGAACCGGCGACAGAAGGGCGACGTCGGCACCCACTGCACAGGCGTGCTCGAGGTCCCGTGCGTTGTGAGCTGACACCGCCCAGAGGCGCGTCGGCGGCCGCTCTATCAGGCCGGCCAGCGCGGCGCCGCTGCTGTGCAGCCCGCAGGCACCGGCCTGGCGTGCCTCGAGCGCCGTCCCGGACAGGAGGAGGCGCAGCCCGGTCCCCCGTCTGAGCTGGCGCACCCGGCGGGTGAGCTGAACGCGCTGAGCAGGCGCGAGCTCCGGTGCTCGCACGATCAGGAGCCGCAGGCCGTCGGCCACCAACGACGGGATCCTCGCCAGCAGCTCGTCAGGAGCGCCCGGCGCGCCGCTCACCCGGGCGACTGCCACCAGCTCGGGGAGCGCCAACGTCGCAAAGGCGAGCTCGTTGCTCGGCAGCAGTGGCCCGACCGTCGGGCGGGCGGGGTCCACCCATTCCAGCCGCTGGCCTTCCCTGCCGTCCGGCTCGCCCG
>DASZOE010000400.1:0-4022 GCA_035550945.1 Acidimicrobiales bacterium | reverse complement strand
TTGTTGACCCAGACGTCGATCCGGCCGAACCGGGCGAGGGCGGCGTCGGCCAGGTTGCGCACCGACTGCTCGTCGCCGGCGTCGAGCGGGACGACGAGGACGTCGACGCCGTGGCGCCGGCACTCCTCGCCGGCGCGTTCGAGGAGCCGCTCCCGCCGGGCCCCGAGGACGAGCGACGACCCCTTCTTCGCGAACGCGTGGGCCGTCGCCCGACCGATGCCGCTGCTGGCACCCGTGATCACGACGACCGGCTTCGCCCGCTTTCCCGGCACGGGTGCGTGCCTTCCCCCGCGGTGGGGCTCCCAACCCCGACCCCCCGAACTGGCGGTGGATGCACGCGCTGTGGCGCGCTTTCCACCGCCAGTTCCCCGGGGGCGTCGGGGTCAGGCGACCTGGAGCTGGTCGACGGCGAGGATGGCGTCGAGGTCGGCCTGGCCCGGGAGCGGAGCGGCGTCCATACGGGCGATCTCCCGGATGAGCCGGAAGGCCTCGTCGAGGTGGGCGCCCCGGAGGGTCGCGGAGTGGGCGGAGGCGACCGTGGTCATGCCCAGGGACGCCACCCCGTCGACGTGGCGGTCGAACTTGTTCACGTCGAGGAGGGTGTGCCACGGGGTGTTGACGCGGTTGCTGAAGAGGAACGACTCGCGCCACAGATCGGGCGGTGCCTCGGAGATGTCCGTCAGGTGGCCGGGGAGCAGGCAGGCGAAGGAGTCGACCGCCCAGTACACGCCCGACTTGGGGTCGTAGAGGCCCCGGGTGGTCGGCGAGTCCCAGACCGGGGGGACGGCGGCCACGAGCGTGCGGTCCCCCGCGTCGAACGTCTCACCGGGGTTCAGCCAGCGCATCCGGTCCATGGGCAGGGCGATGGCCCGCTGGATGCGCTCGCAGGTGAACCAGTTGGTCACGAGGGTGGCCCGGGGACAGGCCTCGAGCACGGGGAGGAGGTTGCCGATGTGGTCGTGGTCGTCGTGGGACAGGAACACCCAGCGCACGTCGGCCGGGTCGACCAGCGAGAAGGCGGCCTCGAGCCACTTCTCCCTGCTCAGCTCGTTGCCGGTGTCGACGATGACGGGCTCGGCACCGGTGATCACCATCGAGTTGACGGTGACGATGGTTCCCGGGGCCGCCGGGACGGTCTCGGGGATCACCCACGTGTCGGCGGCGATCCGGTACGGCTCGTGCAGTTCGGGAGTTGGCTTGTTCATGGGCTCATCATGGGGACGAGCCCTTCCCGCCCACAGCGGGGGAACCACGTAATTCGACCGGTGGCGACTACGTACGTACGGACCCGGCGCGCGCCGCCCTGGCCGCCAGCTGGGCCCGGTTGGCCGACCCCGTCTTGAGCATGAGGCGCTCGACGTGCTTCTCCACGGTGCGGGCCGACAGGTAGAGGCGGGCGGCGATGTCCTTGTTGGACAGGCCCTCGGCCACGAGGGTCAGCACCTCGGCCTCCCGTGCGGTCACCCCCAGCCGGGCCAGCTCGGGGTCGACGACGCGGTCGGGGGAGGCGGCCGCGGCCCGCCGGGGCACGGGTGCTCCGGCCCGGCGCAGCAGCGACCGGCAGGCCCGGGCCAGGTCGTCGAGGCCCTGGCCCTCGAAGAAGTCCAGGGCTTCGCGCAGCCACACCACCGGCTCGCCCCACCCGTCGACGACGGCCGCCTCGGCGGCCAGGCGCGCCGCGACGTGGCGGTACCAGGGAGCGGGCGCCAGCCGGGCCATGCCCGCCGCGAACCTCGCCTCCGCCTTCCCGGCCTCACCCCTCCGGCCCCATCGCACGGCCCGGGCCACCTCGGCCAGGCCCACGCTGGCCACGTGGAGCGACGGCTCGTCCCGGGTGAGCTCGTCGAGCACCGCCGTGCTCCCGTCCTCGAGGGCGAGGAGGACGGCGTACACGCCGCGGTACGGCGCCCGGCCCACCCCCGAGTCCGGAGGCATCAGCATCTCGGCGGCCGCGAACTCGCGCAGGGCCCCGGGCCGGTCCTCCACGGTGAGCGCCGCCAGCCCCAGCACGTGGCCCCGGCCGGTGGCCTCGACCTCGGCGTCCATGAGGGGCCGGGCCCGCTCGAAGGCCGCGACCGCGTCCTCCGTCCGCCCGCGCACCGCGTCGATGGCGCCGACCACGGTGGTGGCCGCCGGGACCAGCAGGCCCAGGCCGTAGCGCTCGGCCGCCTCGGCAGACCGCTCGGCCGCGACCCGCGCCTCGTCGAGCTGGTCGCGGACGAACAGGGCGACCGCCAGGTGCATCCCTGCCTGGGCCGCCAGCCCCGGCGCGCCGACGGCCAACGCCCCGTCGCGGGCCGCGCGCAGCCGGCGGGGCTCGGCCAGGCGGATGAGCTCGATGGTCCCCAGCTCGTGCAGGGCCCGGACCCGCTGCACCTCGAGGCCGGCCCGCTCGGCGGTGACGAGCGCCTCGGTGAAGTGGCCCTCGGCCTCGTCGAGGTCCTGCACACGCCTCGCCCGCCCGAGGAGCTCGAGCGACTCGCACACCAGATCGTCGAGACCCAGTCGGGCACCGACGTCGCGGGCGCGCCGGGCATGGCCGGCCGCTTCCTCGATGCGGTGCTCGCCCATGGCCACCTGGGCCCGCAGGACCTCGGTCCGGGCGCCCAGCTCGTCGCCGGGCTCGGGCACCAGGGCCTCCACCCGGCCCAGGTGGTGGACGGCCCGCCTCCAGTCGGTTGCCGCCGTCGCCGCCCGGGCCAACCGGAGGTGGGCCGCGGCTCCCCGCCAGGCGGGCGCGTCGGTCGCCGCGAGGAGACCGAGGAGCCGGTCGCCCACCTCGACCACCCGGCGGGCGTCGCCGGCCGAGATGTAGCCGTCGAGCAGGACCTCGTTGGCGCGCACCGCCTGGTCGGGTTCCGGGCCCTCCTCCACCACCCGCTCGGCGGCGGCCAGCGCCGGGGTGACCGCACCCCTGCGCAGGGCGGCCGCGGCCGACGCCAGAAGCAGCTCGGTCGCCCGCCGGCGGTCGCCCGCCGTCTCCGCCAGGTCGGCGGCCAGCGCGAGGTGCTCGGACCCGGCGTCGCCGTCGACGTCGAGGGCGGCCAGCGCCCGCCCGGCGATCGCCGACCGCTCGGGGAGGAGCAGGGTTTCCAGCACGGCGGTGCGGGTCAGCGCGTGCCGGAAGCGGAAGACCCGGCCGGCACGGTCCTCCTCGAGGAGCTGCAAGTCCGCGGCGTCGCGCAGGGCGGCCACGACCCGGTCCTCGCCGCCCTCGCACGTGGACTTCAACAGCCTCCAGTCGAAGCGCTCTCCGAGCACGGCGGCCGTCTGCACCACTCGGGCCGCGGGCGCGGGGAGCGCGCCCAGGCGGTCGCCGACCACCTCGGCGAACGACGGCGGGACCGCGGGCTGCAGCGGCCCTCGCACCTCCCAACCGCCCTTGGCCCGGGCCAGCGCGCCGGTGTCGAGGAGCGACGCCAGGACCTCCTCGACGAGGAAGGGGAGACCGTCGGACGCGGCGTGCACCGAGCGCACCAGCTCGGGCGGCAGGTCACCGGACCCGAGGGACGCGGTCACCATCTCCTCCACACCCGCGTCCTCCAGACGGACGAGGTCGACGATCTCGGCCTGCCGGTGGGCCCCGAACTGGCGGGCCTGGCGCTCGGCCGGCGAGCTCTCGCCCGTCCGCACCGTCGTCACGACCACCGCGCCGATCCCCTCGAGCTTGTCCACGACGTAGTCGAGCAGCTCGAGCGTTCCGGGGTCGGCCCAGTGGAGGTCCTCGAGTGCCATGAAGACGCCTCGCTCCCCGGCCAGCACGCGGAGCAGGGCGAGCACCGCCTCGCCGAGCAGGATCACCGACGACTCGGCCGGCCGCTCCTCGCCGGGGCCGGTCCACGCCGGGACCAGCACCGAGAGGGCGGGGCGGAATCCCTCGAGCTCGACGGCCGCCGGCGGCCCGCTCCCCCGCAGGTGCGACAGGAAGGCCTCGGCCACGGGCCGGTAGGGCACGGGTGCGGGCGAGGCCGCCGCCCGTCCTCGCAGCACCGTCATGCCCCGGGAGCGGGCCGTGGCCGCGG
>DASZOE010000399.1:0-2934 GCA_035550945.1 Acidimicrobiales bacterium | reverse complement strand
CTGAGATCATCCGTTGTCTCAAGCGCTACGTCGCCCGCGAGGCGTACGCCTACCTGAACTGAAGGAGGGCTTGACAACCCCTAGGAGCATCATTCGGGGCGGATCGCCCAGCCGGCGGTCGTGGGTGGGAGCGCCGGCGAGTGATCAGGATGCGGCATTACCGCCCGGTCAAAGAGCGCGCAAGGCCGGGGCGCCAAGCACTGACCGGGAGCCGGCGTCATGGTCGCGCTGAGACGGCGGCCTCCCACTCGGTACGAGACACCCGACGCAGGTCAGGAAGGAGCTTTCGGACCGTCACTTCGGTCAAGGCGCCGCCGCCAAATGTCATGAACACATCTCCGTCCATCCACTCCGCTCCCACGCTTGGGGGAATGTTGTCCGACGGCTCACCCTCACCGCGGCGCAGGGTCACCGCGATCCCGGCGATCTTTGCCGGGCCCACCTCCGGCGCCCGCCGCACAATCTTGACAAAGTCGCTCGTCGCCTCGGAAGCTCTTAGTTGAACCATTTGGCGACCGTTGGAGTACTCAAGTGTCCAGAGGTGGCCGGTGGAGTCAGCGATCGTCGGATCGACCAGACCACCGTCAACCAGCGTGAAGTCCGATGTCTCCAATAGCCACCTGGTTTGCGTCTGACTTCGCGTCACAGATCCGGAGGTTGATCAAGCATCATCCGCGGGTCTCCTCGAGCCGTAGAGGAGCATCCGACGATGACCGATCCGACCCGTGGGACCGACCGTGCGGGACGCCGCTCGAAGCGCTTCCTCACGCCGTTGCAGAAGTACGAGATCTTCCTCCAGCTCGTTCGCCAAGAGGCGACCATGATGGAGGCCGCCGAGCGCTGGCAGGTGGACCGCTCGACGATCATGCGCATCCGCACGGTGGCCAAGGAAGGCGCTTTGGAGGCGCTGGCCAGCTCCCGCCCCGGCAAGCGCGCTGCGGAGCGGGACTTCGAGCTGGAGGCGGCGCGGGCCGATGCCGCCCGCCTGGGCGAGGCCCTCAAGGAGATGGCGGTCAAGTTGATGCTGGTGGAGGGAAAAGGGCGCTGGGGCTGAGTGGCCGGGTCCCGAGCCGTGTCACCGAGGCCACCAAGGCGGAGCTGTTGGATCTCCTCGCCGACGCCGTCGAGGCCGGGTGGTCGTTCCGGGGTGCCTGCGGCGAGCTCGAGGTGGGCGAGCGCCGGGCGTGGCGGTGGGCCGAACGCCGGGCCGCGGGGGAACTGGCCGACCGCCGACCCGGCGGCCGCCCCATGCACGGCCTGCTGGATGACGAGGTGGCCGAGATCGTGGCCCTCTACCACGAGTGGGGCGAGGTCGACCGCTCGCATCGCAAGCTGGCCTACCGGGGCTCCTACCTGCACCGGGTGTGGGTGTCGCCGTCGTCGGTGCGGCGAGTCCTGGCTGCTCAGGGCCTGCAGCTGCGGGCACCGCCCCGCCCCGGGCGCTCGGTGCGCCAGCCCTTCCCCGAATGGGTGGACTACCGGCCCAACCAGATCTGGATCTACGACACGACCCACTTCACCCGAGCCGGTGTGGCCGTGACCGTCGTCGAGGACCTGGTGAGTCGCAAGTGGATCGCCGACATCGTCTCGTCCGAGGAGACCTCCATCCAGGTCGAGATCGTCTTCAGCGACGCCCTGGCCCTCGAGGGGCTCCTGGGACTTGTCGAGGCTCGAGCCGACGGGCGGGTCGACCCCAGCGTCGACGACGACTCTCGTCCCATCCTGTTGGCCGTGTCCGACAACGGCCCCCAGATGACCTCGGGCTCGACTCGCGAGTTCATGGCCCTGTGCGCCATCGCCTGCCACTTCGGCCGGCCGGGCACCCCAACCGACCAGGCCTGGATCGAGTCGCTGTTCGGCCACGTCAAAGCGGAGTGGCCCCATCTGCTGGCCATCGCCGACCCCGCCGTGCTGAGAGCCGAGCTCGGGGTCGTCCGGGTCCACTACAACGGCGTCCGCCTTCACACCGGGATCGGCTACGTCACCCCCGACGACGAGCACGAGGGCCGAGGCCCCGCCATCCGCAAAGCCCGGGAGGCCGGCCTGGAAGCCGCCCGTCTCCGCCGTCTCACCTACCATCGGCAGCAGCGTCTGCCACATCCCGACCCGGGACCCGACGATGTTGGCTAATCGATCCGGGACCTGTGACGCGAACTGGGAAACAGGTCACACCACGCGTTGTCTTGAACCGCCTCCGCGTCGCGTGCGACCGCACCCTGCCTCCCGCCGCATGAGACCAGTAGCGACGAGAGGAGAACGATCGAGAGGAGCCCAAGCTTGATCCGTGCCGTCCTGTCGATTGTGGCAGAGCGGCCTGCGACGCGCTTGGCTGAAGTGCCAGCAGGGGCACCCGACGACGGCTGATCCCGCCAAGCGCGGCGCTCGCTACTGGCGGATGTGCTGACGCCCTCTCGTGGGCGATCATCTTCCTCATGATGCTCGCTGGCCTCGTCATGGCCGTGGTCGGCTTCCTGTCGGTGCGTCGTCGCCCTGGCGGGATCATCGGGGACGCGACGAAGTGGGCGGCCACGGGTCGTTCTGTATGTTCCGCTCGACCCAGCTCCAGCGCTCAGCTCGGGCATTCTGCTCGCCTCCTGCGCCTCACGAGGCGGCGCCGCGGATTGGCCCTGCACGATCGGCCGAGCGGGGTCGCGGCCGAGTTTTGCCCTCCCGGATGTCGCTGTCTCAACCTCTCTGGAGGGCACTGGATTCCACGTGAATGTGGTGGCCCTGCTCGTGAAGCTGGACCGCATCCTGGCCGTGGACCGCGAAGCGTTCGAGTGAGCCCTCGTGGTTGGGGTCCACAGTGCCGACGAAGCTGACCTCTTGGCCTCTGGCTACCGGGAAGGGAGGCTCCCCAAGGACCTCCACGAACAAGCGGTCGCGTTGGCTCGTCCCCACCCAGAAGCCGGTGGACGTGACCACGCTCTGAAC
>DASZOE010000398.1:0-2210 GCA_035550945.1 Acidimicrobiales bacterium | reverse complement strand
GTTCCGGCCTCTCCAACGCTGGTTCGCCGAGCTCGGCTGGCCGCCGATGTGAGCCCCCGGCGCGCCCATTCCCCGGAGCAGCGACCGGCGGCGTTGCCGCGAGCAGGCCGAAGCCGGTGCCTGGCATGTTTCGGCGGTACTCGCGTCCCCTGGCCGTCGTGGCCCTGGCGGTCCTGGCCGCCGCCCTCCTCGCCGGATGCGGCGGCGGTGGCCCGGCCGACGCCCACGAGCAGCGCCCCGCCCGCCACCTCGATGTGCCGCCCGTTCCTGCGCAGCCACTCCAGGGAGCGCTGGGCCCGGGCGAAGCCGAGGGCGATGAGCACGAACGGCACGCCGAGTCCGAGCGAGTACAGCACGAGCAGGACCGCCCCCCACGCCACCGTGCCGGGGGCGGCGGCGGTGGCCAGGATGGTGGCGAGGACGGGCCCGATGCACGGCGCCCAGCCGGCGGCGAAGGCCATACGCATCGGGAACGCCCACGCCGGCCCCCGGGGAACTCGGGCGAGGTCGAGGCGGCGCTCGCGCGCCAGCAGCGGCAACCTGAGGACGCCGATGGTGGCGAGCCCGAGGGCGACGATCACGACCCCGAAGACCCCGACGATGGCCTCCTGGTTGCGCAGGAACAGCGACCCCACGATGCTGGCGGCGACGCCGAAGACGGTGAACACCAGGGTGAAGCCGGCCACGAACAGCAGCGACGCCCGCATGCTCACCCGCCGCACGCCGGCGTCGTCGAGCTCGGAGACGGGCAGGGCCGAGACGTAGGACAGGTACCCGGGCACGAGCGGCAGGCAGCACGGCGAGCTGAACGACACCACGCCCGCCACCACGGCGAGGACGGGCAGCGCCAGGCCTTCCACCCCTAGGCCCTCGTCCGAGCCGAGGGGCTCATGCCCCTCCCTCTCTGGGCGCTGCTTCCTCCCGCCGCAGCCTGGAGCGGCGGAGACCCAGAAGCACCCCGGCGACGGCCAGGGCGACCAGGTTGAGGAAGAAGGTGTGGTTGAGCTCGAAGCCCGCCCGCTCGGCGAGGTTCACGTCCCGCCCGGGCGTGAGCCCCACGAGGGCGAACAGGGCGTGGAGCACGACGCCCGAGATCACGGCGGCGGTCGTGGAGATGGCCGCCAGGTAGGCCGCGAACCGCCACCCGTAATAGTTGGCGTTGATCTTGAGGCTGGGCGGGACGACGAAGTCGGCGGCGAGGAAGGCCATGATCCCGGCGAAGGCGACGCCGTTCTCCCACAGCAGGGCGGCCAGCGGCCCGTTGCCCATGGAGCCGATGAAGGTGAGCACGGCGGCGACGGGGGCGATGAGGGCGTGCAGGACCGCCTGGAGCCATTCGGGGCCGACCCTTGGGAAGACCGTCTCGAACACCTCCCGGGGGACGAGGGCGGCGATGGCGCCGGCGACGAGGAAACCGAAGAGGATCTCCTTGCCCGCCATCTGCCACTCCATGACGAAGCGGTCGCCCACCCGGCCCCATGCCCGCCGGTCCCGCAGGCGCGGCTGCCACGAGGCGGCGAGGCCCTCGGCCGGGTCCATGGCGCCGCCCTGCACCTCGCCCGCCCGCCGGCGGGCCTCGTCGGCCAGCCGTGTCGGGTAGGTGAGGCGGACGAGCACGACCATGACCGAGATCAGTACGGCGGCCCCGAGGTAGAGAGCGAGGACGAACTCCCAGCCCAGGAAGATCCACAGCAGCACGCCCAGCTCGATGACCAGGTTGGTGGAGGCGAACATGAACGCCAGGGCTGACTCCAGCCGGGCGCCTTTGGTCCACAGGGCCCGGGTGGCGGCCAGGGCGGCGAACGAGCACGACGAGGAGATGAACCCCAGCCCGGCGGCTAGGCCGACCTCCCGTGGCCCCCCGCCGCCCAGGCGTTGGGCGGCCTCGGCGGGCTTGACGAACACCTGGATGGCGGAGGAGAAGGCGTAGCCCAAAACCAGCGCCCACGCCGCCATCCACAGCAGCGACGCCGTGGTGTAGACGACGTCCCAGACGCCTGCGGCGAACTCGCTCATTGGAGCTCTCTCATCGCCGGGAGGCCTCCCTCACTGCCGCCGCCGCCAAGGAGCCGACGCGGTGTCAGGGCATCGCCCCGTGTGCCCGACGTCGGCCCCCGACCGCCCGTCATCTGGGCGTGTCGGCGTAGCGCAACTGCCAGCTGCGGGCCTGGTCGGAGGAGACATAGATGGCGGTGCCGTCGCCGTCGGAG
>DASZOE010000397.1:0-4947 GCA_035550945.1 Acidimicrobiales bacterium | reverse complement strand
GGACGGTGCGCCCCGCGGCCGCCGCCACCGCCTCCCGGTTGGGCCGGGAGGCAACGGGGCTCAGGCGACCTGCTGGCGGCGGGCGGCCCTGGCCGCCTCCTGGAGCCGGCGCCGCTGGCGGCGCCGCTCGGTCTGGGTCATCCCGCCCCACACGCCCTCCTCCTGACGGTTCTTCATGGCGAAGTCCAGGCAGGCCTCGGCCACCGGGCAGGACGCGCACACGGCCTTGGCCGGCCCCGCGTCCTCGTCCGTCTCCGGGAAGAAGATGGAGGTGTCCATGTCCCGGCAGGCCGCGGCGGCACGCCAGTCGTCGTCGAACGCGTCGTGGAAAGCCATGACGAGTTCTACAACACCGACGTTGGCAATCTCATTTCCCCGCAGCCGGCCAACATGGCGTCCCCGGGTCGGTTGGGGCCGTCGGCCGGTGGGCAGACTCGCCCCGTGCCGCTCCCGCCACTGTACGTCGAGGGCCTCACCCAGAAGGCCCGCCG
This sequence comes from Acidimicrobiales bacterium, assembly GCA_035550945.1. GTDB lineage: Bacteria > Actinomycetota > Acidimicrobiia > Acidimicrobiales > AC-14 > DASZOE01. The sequence continues at coordinate 4,456 of DASZOE010000397.1, read as the reverse complement.
GGGACTCCTCGAGCTGCAGACCTACAAGCTCGGGCTGGTCGAGGCCCTGCTCAAGGAGACCCTTCGGGAGCTCGAGGGCGACGCCCGGCCCGACGTGGTCGCCGACAAGGCGCGCACCGCCCTCGACGTCACCCTCTGGGAGCTGCGGCCCCCCTGGCGGGACTAGTGCGGACGCGGCCCGGCACGCGGCGCCCCGGGGCCGGTCCGCGAAGGCCGCCAGGTAGATTCGGTCGTGACATGGAGACCGTGCTGCTGCCGCTCGTCGCGGTGGCCGCAGGGGTGGTGTCGTTCACCTCCCCGTGCTGCCTGCCCCTGATCCCCGGCTACCTCTCCTACATGTCGGCCCTCCCCGTGAGCCAGCTCGGACGGGCCGAGGCCCGGGCGGCCACGCTGTCCGCCTCGCTGCGCTTCGTCGCCGGATTCACCGCCGTGTTCGTCGCCCTGGGTGTGTCCTTCGCGGTGGTGGGCACGACCGTCGTCCGCCACCTCCCGTTCATCGTGCGCATCGCCGGCGTCCTCATCATCGTGATGGGCCTGGCCATGATCGGCCTGGTCAAGATCCCCCTCCTCTACCGGGAGAAGCGCTTCGACCTGGCCCGGCTGCCGGCCGGGCCCAACGGGGCCTTCGGGCTGGGCATGGCCTTCGCCCTGGGCTGGACGCCGTGCATCGGCCCCGTCCTGGCGACGATCCTCACCGCCGCGGCCGCCACCCGCACGGTGGTGTGGGGTGGCGTGCTCCTCGCCTTCTACTCCATCGGCCTGGGCCTGCCCTTCATCGGCCTGGCCCTGGGCTTCCAACGGGCGCGGGGCTCGATGGACTGGCTGCGCCGCAACGGGCGCTGGGTGGAGGTGGCGGGCGGCGTGCTGCTCGTCGGCGTCGGGCTGCTCTTCGTGTCGGGCGTCTGGCGCGATCTCTTCCTCCCACTCCAGCGTCGCTTCGCCGACCTGGGCTGGCCGCCGATCTGAGCCGCTACGGCGGCGGCCGGAGGAGCCGCTCGACCTTGCGCTCGAGCTCGGCCTCGCTGATCTCGCCCCGGTGGCGGTCGAGGATGCGCCCGTCGGGGGAGATGAAGACCGTGGTCGGCATCCCGTAGAGCCCGTAAGCCGACGCCGTGCGCCCCTCGGGGTCGTAGCCGGACGGGAAGCGCACCCCCGTCTCGTCGAGGAAGGCGACGGCGTCGCGCCGGCTGTCCTGGTGGTTGATGCCGACGAACGCGATCCGGTCCTGGGCGTCCTCCGACGCCGACTGGAGGGCGGGCATCTCCTTGCGGCAGGGCACGCACCACGACGCCCAGAAGTTCAGCACCACCGGCCGGCCCCCGAAGTCGTCGAGGGACACGACGGCGGACTCGTCCCGCACGTCGGACAGCCGGAAGCCAGGGGCCCTTTCGCCACCGGCGGTCGACGAGGACGGCGCGGTGTCCGACCCGGTGACGGCCAGGACGAGAGCCAGCACGCCGAGCAGGGCGGAGGCCACGCCCGCGCCGGCCCACGCCTTCCACCGGCGCCGGGTCGGCGCGGCCGGCGGCTCCGGTCCGGGCGGGTCGGCGACCGTCTCCATCGCCGACCGAGTGTAGGGAGGTGGCGAGCCGAGGCCGCGCCGCGTGGCGCGCTCGGGCATAGAAAGATCGTCCCGTGCGTATCCGCGTTCTCGGAGGGTTCGGGATCGACGGGATCGCCGAGCGCGAGATCGGCGCCCGCAAGGCGCGGACGCTGTTGAAGGTCCTGGCGCTGGCACGGGGTCGACCGGTGCGTGTCGACACCCTGGCCGAGCTGCTGTGGGGTGAGAACCTGCCCTCCCGCCCGGCGGATCAGGTCGGCGTGCTCGTGTCACGGTTGCGCGGCGTGGTCGGCACCGACCGCCTGCTGCGGACGGCGGGCGGGTACTCGCTGGTCGCCGAGTGGCTGGACGTCGACGAGATGGCGGCCCTGGCCACCCGAGCCGCCGACGCCCTGGGCGACGGGAGGGTCGGCGCCGCCCGTACTGCCGCTGCCGCCGCCCTCGAACTGGCGCGTGGCCCGCTGCTGCCGGAGGAGGACGGCGAGTGGGTGCTCGCCGAGCGGGCCGCCGCCGAGGCGGACGTCGCCCGGGCCCGGGCCGTCGCCATCGACGCCGCCGTGGCCGCCGGCGACCACGGTGGTGCTGCGGCCCTCGCCGAGGCGGCGCTGGCGCACGATCCGTACGACGAGGCCGCCCTGCGCGCCCTCATGCGGGCCCATCTGGCCGCCGGGCGGCCGGCGTCGGCGCTCGCCGCCTACGCCCGGGTTCGCGAGCGGCTGGCGGAGGACCTCGGTGTCCCGCCGACGGCGGAGACCGAGGCCCTGCACGGCGCCGCTCTGGCCGCCGCCGATGGTGACCGCCCGTCGCCCGTCGCCCCCCGCCCGACCGGGGGCCTGCCCCTCGCCGGGCGCACTGCCGAGCTCGCCCGCCTCGACGCCGCGCTGACGGAGGCGGCGGCCGGCGGGACGCCGCTCGTCGTCGTGGCCGGCGAAGCCGGCATCGGGAAGACGGCCCTCGTCGACCACTGGACGCAACAGGCGGCCGGGCCCAGGGCGGTAGTGGTGCGCGGCCGGTGCGACGAGCTCGGCCGGGACCTCCCGCTGCAGCCGGTTGCCGACGCGCTGGCCGACCACCTCCGCTCGGTCGGGGGGGAGCAGGCGGAGGCGATCGTCGGGCCGGACGCCTCCGCGCTGGCGCCGCTGCTCGGGCCGGTCGCCGGTCCGGGGGCCACAACGGTGGCCGATGCGGGGACGGCGCGGTGGCCTTGTTCGCCGCGCTTGCCGGCGCCGTCACCCGGTGCGCCGACCCGGCCCCCGCCGTGCTGGTCGTGGAGGACCTGCACGTGGCGACCGCGTCGACCGTCTCGTGGCTCGCCTTCGCCCGCCACCGCTGCCCGGGCGTGCTGCTCCTGGTCACGACGCGCGCCGAGGACGCCCGTCCGCTCGCCGGCGCCGTCCTCCTGCGGCTCGGGCCGCTCGGCGTCGACGAGGTCGCCCAGCTGGTGGGACGGGAGCGGGCGGCGGAGCTGCACGCCCGCAGCGGGGGCCATCCCCTGCTCCTGGCTGCCCTGGCACCACTCGGCGGCGGGGGCGCGGCTCCGCGATCGGTCCGGGAGGCGGTCGCCGTGCGAGTGGAGGCGCTGGGCGGCGAGGTGGCGGCGACCGTGGGCGTCGCCGCCGTCCTGGGGGTCGAGTGCGACGTCGACCTCGTGGCCCAGGTTCGGGACGTGCATTCGGCCGAGGTGATCGAGCACCTGGAGGCCGCGGGCCGCGCCGGCCTCGTCGTCGAACGGGGGGCCGGGTTCACGTTTGTGCACGAGCTGGTCAGGGACGCCCTCGACGAGGGGGCCGGCGCCGCCCGCCGCGCCCTCGTGCACCGCCAGGCGGCGCGGGCGCTGAGCGAGAGGCCCCGGCCGGACGCACTGGCGGTCGCGGTTCACGCCGTCCTTGGAGGCGATGCGCTCCTCGCCGCGACCTGGTACGTGAGGGCGGCCGAGGGGGCGGCCGGCCGGTTCGACCTCGATGCCGCCGAGGAGTACCTGAGCAGGGCCCTCGACCTCGACGAGTCCCCGGGTGCCTACACCGCCCGGGCCCGAGTACGGATGAGCCGCCGCGCCCTGGACGAGGCGGCCGAGGACGCCGCTCGCGCCGTCGCCCTCGACGGAGGTGCCCCGGCACAGGAGGTGGCGGGATGGGTCGCCTATTACCGCCGCCGCCACGACGAGGCCCGCGCCCACGCCGATAGGGCCCTCGAGGACGCAGAGGAGACAGCGGTCCGGACGAGCGCCTTGGCGCTCGCCGGGCGCGTCCGCCACGGGGCCGGCGACCTCCGCGGTGCGCTCGACCTGCTCTCGGGCACGCCCGTGGACGCCCCGCCGGCCATTCGCGGAGTGGCTCACGTCTGGCTGGCCCAGCTGCGGAACCACCAGGGAAGACCCGTCGACGCCCTCGACGCCCTCGCCGGGCCGATGGTCGACCCCGACGCCCTGGCTCACCCGTGGGCGCCGCTGCACCTGCGGTTCAACCGGGTGATGGCCCTCGGGCACCTCGGGCGCTCCGCCGAGGCGCTCGCCGTCGCCGCCGACCTCGACAAGGCGGTGCAGCGCAGCGCCGAGGTGGGCACCCGCTTCGTGGCACCGGCCGCCAACGTGCGGGCGTGGGTGCTGCGCTGGTCGGGACGCGCCGCGGAGGCCGACGAGGCCAACTGGCTGGCCCACGACGCGACCGGTGACGGGTCCGGACCGTCGGCCGACCCCTTCGTCGAGGGGTACCACGTCTCCTTGCTCGACCTGGCCGACGGCTGCCTCCTTCGGGGCGACCTCGACGGCGCCGCCGGCTTCGTGGCCCGCCTGGACGGGCTGAGCACGTGGAACGGGACCATGGCATGGCACCAGCGGCACCGGCTGGGACTCGTCCGCGCCCGGCTGGCCCTCGCCGCCGGCGATCACGCCGGCGG
>DASZOE010000396.1:0-1562 GCA_035550945.1 Acidimicrobiales bacterium | reverse complement strand
GTCCTGGAGCAGCGGGCGGTGGGCGCCGCACTGGCGGGCCTGCGCCACGCCGTCCTCGAGCCCGCCCGCGCCGCCCCCGGCCGCCCCCAGCTGCGGGTGGGCCTCTCCGCAGCGCCCACCGAGGACGGATTCCTGCGCCAGCTGGTCGCCCTGCTCGACGGCCACGCCCTGGTGGTGGGCGCGGGTCCCGTCGACGTCCTCGACTGCCCGCCCGATCGGCTCCCGCGCCTCGACGCCGCCGGGCCGCCGGTCGTGGTGGCCGGCTCCCGGACCGCGGTGGGCCCGGACGAGCGGGCGGCCGCCGCCCGGCTCCAGGGGTCCCTCGTCCACCACGTCTACGGCCCCCCGGAGTGCGGGTTCGCGGCCGCCTCGGAGCTGGCCACCGAGGGTGGTCCCCGCCGCACACTGGGCCGCCCTCTGGCGCCGGTGATCGCGGAGGTCCTCGACGCCGACGGCTCACACGTCGCCCTCCAGGTCCCGGGCGAGCTGTACCTGGGCGGTCCGGGCCTGGCCCGCGGCGCCGGGAAGGGTGAGCCCTCTCGCTACCACACCGGCCTGGTGGCTCGGCGGCTCCCCGACGGAAGGATCGAGGCGATCGGCCCGGCCAGGACGACCGCGCTCCTCCGCGGCCTTCGGGTGGACTGCTCCCGTATCGAGACCGCCCTCCGCGGTCACCCCGCCGTCCGCCGAGTGAGCGTCACCGTGGAGGGCGCCGATCGCCGCGACCCTCACCTCGCCGCCCGGGTAGTGCCTGCCGGTGACGAGCCCCCGACGCTGGCCGAGCTGCGGGTACACCTGTGGAGGGCGCTGCCCGGCTATCCGTGGCCGCGGGCCCTCGTCGTGGGTGACGGGGCGGGCTCGGAGACCGACGGACCCGGCCCGGGCCCGCCCACGCCCGAGGAGCGCCTGCTGTCCGCCCTCTGGGCCGACGTGCTGGGCGTCGACGCGGTCCCAGTCGGCGCCAACTACTGGCAGGAGTTCTCCTTCCTGCAGGCGATTGCCCGAGCCCGCGAGGCCGGGCTGCGGATCGCCGACCGCCAGGTGAGTCGCAACCGCACAATTGCCGGCCTCGCGGCCGACCTCGCCGCCCGACGCGGCCGCCGCCGTCCCGGACGCGGTGCCACCTCCTGAGCGCACCGAGCGCCGGCGGGACGGCCGATTCGGCACATTGTTACCCAACGGTTACTCCTGTGGGCGGGCTTTCCGTTGTCTCTAGGCGCCTATTGCACCTAATCTCCTTTTGGAAGTGCCCGTCGCGACCGCGCTGGTGCGGGGCGGCACTGGCGGGATGATCCTGCACAAGGTTGTCGATCGCGGCGCGATCGGGGCGGCGAGAACGGAAGGGCGATCGAGTGAGATGCGTTCGTGGGGCGCGGGACACCATCTCCCGACGGAGGCGAGTAGGGCAGTTGCTGATGGCGGGCGCCATGGTGCTCACCGTGATCGGCCTCACCTCTCAGCCGTCGTTCGCGGTGCAGTTCTGTAACAGCACCCAGATCATCGGCAGCAGCGGGCCGGGCAATCCTGCGGACAACCCGCCCCCGTACCCGTCGACCCCCTAC
>DASZOE010000395.1:0-4310 GCA_035550945.1 Acidimicrobiales bacterium | reverse complement strand
CCACCGGCGCGGTGGCCGGTCCCGGATCCGCTCGCAGCTTCACAACGCTCGAACAGTCTCCGCGGCCCCATCCCGCTGCGTCAACCGGCGACGGCCCGCGCCGATCGAGGGCGGTTGGGTAGGGATTGGACTGTCCCTCTGCGGTGCCGGGCCGGGTCGCCGACCACCGGGCCGGCCGCCGGACCGGTTGGTCGGCGCAGGTACCAGCTGGGAAGGAGCGGGGATGGAGATCACCGTCGTCGGTAGAGGAAACATGGGTGGCGCCATCGCCCCTCGCTCCCTGGTCTCGTGATGCGCACGGCCACGCTGCCGCGAACGTGGAAGGCGCTGCTCGCCGTACTGCTCGCCCTCACCGCCGTCCTCGCCGGATGCACCGACGACTCCGACAGCCCCCAGGCCGAGGGCCCGACCGGTGACGCCACGGGTGCCTCTCAGGGACGTCTGTTCGCCCAGATACCCGACCTCGTCGACCGCGTCGAGCCCTCGGTGGTCGCTATCCTCACCGACGACGGGCAGGGCAGCGGCGTGGTGTGGGATGCCGATGGTGCGGTGGTGACGAACCACCACGTGGTGACCGGTGCCCGTGCGGTGGAGGTCGCCTTCGCCGACGGCCGGCGGGCGGAGGCAGAGGTCGTCGCCACCGATCCCCAGACCGACCTCGCCGTGGTGCGGGCGGACCGCTCGGAGCTGCCCACCGCCTCCTTCGCCGACGCCTTGCCCCGGGTGGGCGAGCTGGCGATCGCCATCGGCAACCCTCTCGGCTTCGAGAACACGGTGACCGCCGGGATCATCTCGGGGCTGGGACGGGCGATCCCCGGGGCGGCGCGGGAGGCTCCGGCCTTGATCGACCTGATCCAGACCGACGCCGCGATCTCCCCCGGCAACTCCGGCGGCGCCCTCGTGAACGCCGCAGGGCAGGTGGTGGGGATCAACGTGGCGTACATCCCGCCGGCCGTGGGCGCCGAGCGCCTCGGCTTCGCCATCCCCGCGCCGACCGTCCGCGACGTCGTCAGCGAGCTGTTGGACACCGGGCGGGTGCGCCACGCCTTCTTCGGGGTGCGTCCCGGCCGGCTCACCCCTGAGATCGCCCGGCGCTTGAACGTCGAGCGGGACTCCGGCGTGCTCGTCCTCGAGGTGACCGCCGGCTCCCCTGCGGCGTCGGCCGGGATCGCACCAGGGGACGTCCTCCTCCGAGCGGGAGACCGTCAGCTCGAGACCGTCGAGGACTTCCTCGCCGTCCTCCGGGCCAGAGACCCCGACGACAGCTTGGAGGTGACGCTTGCCCGCGGCACGGACGAGCGCACGGTCACCGTTCGCCTGGGCGAGCGCCCCTAGAGGCTCGATCGGGGGGGACGGCGCCGTCGACCGAGACGCCGCACCGGCTGCAGCTCGCCGTCCCCCGGAGATCGGCGTCAGGTCCGGATCCTTGCCCACGCACCTGGCGCGCTACCGAGCGGGGAACCGCAGCGACTGCCCGCCCTTGCCCCGAGTGTTGATGAGGTCCGCCACCAAGCCCGTCCAACCCGTCTGGTGGGAGGCTCCCAGGCCGCTCCCCGTGTCACCGTGGAAGTACTCGTAGAACGTGAGACGATCGCGCCAGGCGGGGTCGTCCTGGAGGAGGGCGCGGTCGCCGTGGACGGGGCGGCGGCCGTTCGTGCGGAGGAAGAGGCTGACGAGACGCCGCGACAGGTCGGTGGCCACGTCGTCGAGCGTGCGTGGCTGCCCGGACCCCGTCGGGTAGTCGACCTTGAACTCGCTACCCAAGACGGTATGGAAGCGATGCAGAGCCTCGATCAGCAGATAGTTGACCGGGAACCACACCGGGCCACGCCAGTTGGAGTTCCCGCCGAAGTCACCGGTATCGGACTCTCCCGGTACGTAGGACACCGTCCTGGCACCGGGCAGGCGGTCGTCACGGAAGGGGTGGTCACGGTGGGCTCGAGAGAGGGAACGGACGCCGAAGTCGGAGAGGAACTCGTTCGGATCGAGCACGCGGCTCAGGATGCGCTCGAGCCGGCTCCTGTCGACGATCGAGAAGAGCCGGTTTTCGTCCGCCCTCGGCTCTTCGGCCTGGGACACGAGGGTGAACAGCTCCGGGCGGCTCTGCTTGAGCCACTCGAACCGCTCGGCGAAGCGCGGCATTCCGGCGAGGGTGCGGGGCTTGAGGAAGGTCACCGCGTAGAGGGCCACCAGGCCGACCATCGAACGCACGCCCAGCTGCACCGGCGCGCCGCCGTCACGGTCGCGGAGCACGTCGTAGTAGAAGCCGTCTTCCTCGTCCCAAAGACTGTTCATGGCCCTTGCGATCTCGAGGAATCGCTCGAAGTACTCGCTGGCCAGGTCCTCGTATACGGGGTACCGGCGTGATAACCGGAAACACATCTCGAGCAGGTTCGTGCAGTACATGGCCATCCATGCCGTGGCGTCGGACTGCTCGAGCACCTTCCCGGCGGGAACCTCGTTGGAGCGGTCGAATGGGCCGATGTTGTCCAGGCCGAGGAACCCCCCTTCGAACAGCTGATTGCCGTCGGCGTCCCGCTGCTCGGACCACCAGCGGAAGTTGCGACGCAGCTTGTCCAGCACGAGCTCGAGGAACATGAAGTCCTGGGAACCGTCGATCTCGAACACGCGCATGGCTGCCCAGGCGTGCACAGGAGGGTTGATGTCCCCGAACGCCCACTCGTAGGCGGGCAGGCGGCCATCAGGGTGCTGGTAGCCCTCGCGGCACAGCAGCACCAGCTGCTCCTTGGCGAAATCCGGGTCGACGTGGGCGAGCACGACGGCGTGGAACGCGAGGTCCCACGCCGCGTACCACGGGTACTCCCACGTGTCGGGCATGGAGATGACGTCACTGTTGCGCACGTGTCGCCACTCCCGGTTTCGGCCGTTCTTCCGGCTCTCCGGCGGGGGCAGGGATGGTGGCTCGGCCTCGAGGTCCCCGTCGAGCCACCGGCGGACGTCGTAGTGGTAGTACTGCTTCGACCACAGCATGCCGGCGAACGCCTGGCGCAGCACCTGGGGCTCGTCCCCCTCGGCGTCCTCGGGAGTGAGCGCAGCGTAGAACTGCTCGGCTTCCCGTTCCCGGTCGGCGAGGACGCGGTCGAACGTGTCCCCCATGTCGCCCCCGTCCGCCTTCTCATCGGCAAACCGGAGCCTGATCTCCCGCTCCCCCCCGGCAGGCACTGTCAGCTGGTAGTGGAGCGCGCTCTTCGTGCCGGTGCGCGCCGGGTTCACCGTGGCCGCTCCCGTCCGAACATGGTCGACGATGCCATCCTTGGGGAAGGGCGTGGTCGGGGGGCCCCACCCGAGCCTCGGTCGGTTCGAGTCGTTCTCGCAGAAGAGCAACGCCGGCGCGCCGTCTCCCTCGAGGACCTTCGGGGTCCCGAAGTCACGGTGCGTGGCGACGATCCCCCGCCCGTCGGAGGAGATGGAAAGGGACGGCCGGTAGGGCGTGAAGGGGCCGTCTTGACCCTGGAGCTCTGGGCCCCAGGACCACGTGTTGCGGAACCACAGGGTCGGCAGCACATGGAGCACGTCTTCGTCGGGCCCCGCGTTCCGGACTCGAACCCGCAGGAAGAGGTCTTCGGGTGTCTCCTTGGCGATGTCGACCGTGATCGCCCAGTAGCGGTTCGCGTCGAACACCCCCGTGTCGAGAAGCTCGAACTCGGGCTGCAGGCGGTCACGGGCGCCGTTGCCGTCGAGGATGCCGACGTAGGGGAACGCCGCCTGGGGATAGTGGTAGAGCCAGCGCATCCACGAGTGCGTGGGCGTGGACGCCAGGAACCAGTAATGCTCCTTCACGTCCTCGCCGTGCGTGCCCTCGCCGTTGGTAAGGCCGTACATGCGCTCCTTGACGATCGGGTCGCGCCCGTTCCAGAAGGCCATGGCCAGGCAGAGGAGCTGGCGGTTGTCCGAGATCCCGCACATCCCGTCCTCGTTCCAGCGATAGGCCCGAGAGCGGGCGTGGTCGTGAGGGAAGTAGTCCCAGGCGTTCCCGTCGGGCCCGTAGTCCTCCCGGACGGTCCCCCATGCCCGCTCGGCCAGGTACGGCCCCCACCGCTTCCACAGCCGATCGTTTCCCCGCGCGTCCTTGCCCGGTCGCGCCTCGGCCAGTCGTTCACGCTCCGCGTCCGCCATGGGAGACCCCCCTGTCTCATCGCCGCCGTACGGGATCCCACCCATTCTGTCGCCTGTGAACGGAAGGGATGGCTGGAACACCCCGGGTCTTGGCACACCCTCGACGGGGTGAGCGGGCCGGCCCGGTAGCGTCGCGGTGTGCCACAGGCGGGGACCACGGCTCGGAGTGGGCG
>DASZOE010000394.1:0-11613 GCA_035550945.1 Acidimicrobiales bacterium | reverse complement strand
GCCCCGGTGAGGCCGGGAGGCCCTGCCGCCGGAGCCATCGCCATTATCGCGCAGACTGGCTCATTTGTCCGATTCGCTGGCCGGTCCCTTTCCTCAACCCAACGGTTGCCTATCCTGGGCGGGCGATGGCGCTCGCCCGCTGGGAAGTGGACTTGCTCATGCTCCCTGGCGACGTGCCTGGCCTCGCCGCCCTCATCCCGCCACGGCCGCGCTGGATGGCCCGAGCGAGCTGTCGGGGGATGGCGCCGGCGACGTTCTTCCCGAGCCGCGGCGAGGCCACCGACGAGGCCCGCGAGGTGTGCGCCGCCTGCCCGGTACGGGCCGAGTGCTTGGCCTACGCGGTGGCCGAGGACATGGAAGGCGTGTGGGCGGGGACGTCGAAGCGGGAGCGCCGGGCTATGCGGCGGGAGGCGAGCTAGTCCGCGTCTAGTCCGCGGGACGTCCGGTAGCGGTGGGAAACGTCCGGTACTGACAGGTATGTGTTTCCGCAGGTCACCGTCGATTTCGGCGCATCGCCGCAGGTCAGCGAAGTGGCCCGGTCAGTTCCAGCCCAACTGGCCCAGCGACCGGGCGTAGAGAGCCTGACCTGCCGACATCGCGCTGGATAGCGACAACGAGGGAGTGACCTGGGGGTGCTCAGAGACGGGCGACGGGAACCAAGGCGGCACATTGTCCACAGCGTTCGGAACCCCGGGAACTGAAGCCCCGTTCCCACGGCCGGTCGGGCCAGGTGATCAATCCTGTTGCGCCACACGCCGCTCTGTCGGCGCCGGAGGGCACCGCGTGACAGCGACCAGCGGGGGCGTAGAGGATTCGTCTCGGTCGCACGTCTCGTGCGGCCAGGCCGGTGGAGACAACCTTCACCCGGTCTGTTGATCCGATGACGTGGTCCACCGGTTACGAGCCTAGGGCTGCGGAGGCTTGGCGGTCGTGACCGAAGGCGGGGAGGCGCCGGCGCCTCGGGCCCGCCCCAGTCGGGAGTGTCCGTGACCCTCAGCGCCCCTGGCCGCGAACCGTTTGCCAGGCATCCGTGGGCGTAGGCGAGAGGCGCCGGGTGTGTCTGCCCCAGCTGGACCGCTTCCCGGCGCACTTCCCTCGCCTGATGGGCTCCGAGTCAGCGGAAACGGACCGGAGCACTTGCAAGAGTGCCAGACGGTCACCCGGCGTCAAGCGATTCCTCGCCGGAGCGGGAGGCGCCGGACGGTCTCCGCCGGATGTCCGCCGGACGCCCGGCGCCTCGACCGCTGGGCCGGCTCGGAGCCGCTGGGGAGACTCCAAGCCGCAATGGGACTTTGGCGGACCAGGGCTCGCGTGTCCAAGTCCGGTTACCTATAGGCGACCGCGGGGTTCCCTATGCGGGTCCCCCGGGAGACGACAGGAGGTGGGAGGCGCCCAGCCGGCTTCTTGGACGAGCAGGGCGCCTCAGCCACCTTAGGAGGCTCCGTGTGGGGCGACACCGGAGCAACGTCAGTTTCGCACGTTACGGCTGATTTGTCCAGTACGAAGCCCCGCACCCGAGACCAGCCCCGTGAACGCCCAGCACGGGATCCTGGTCGGGGGCCAGAGCAACGCCATCCTCGGCAACGTCGCCCGCGGCAACCTGGTGCTCGACCTGCGGGACACCAACGCCAACTGCGACGCCAACGTGTGGTCGAACAACCGCTTCGGTACGGCCTCGCCGGAGTGCACGCAGGGCTGACGGCGCCGGCGCGGAGGCGTAGCCCGGAAGGCCGATCAGTCGCCGATCCGGCAGCGCTCGGCGATGCCGACGGCCTCCCGCAGCGCTCGCTCGAACGCGACCTCGTCGAGGTTGGCCTCGTCGACGAGGGTCGTCGAGTAGCAGCGCGCCTCGCCGCGGGCGGCGCCCTTGTCGAGGGCCTCGATGGCGATCATGGTGCGGAACTGGGCCAGCCCGAGGGCCTCGAACGCGCCACCCGAACCGGCGGTGGCCTGCGACCCGGGGTCACAGGACTCGAGCTCGACCAGCTCGCCCTGCCTCGTGGAGGTGGCGCTGCCCCGCGGCGCGGCGGCGGACCACGCTCGCAGGGCCGCATCCAGCTCGTCGGTGTCGGCCGGCGTGTCGCCGGTGACGTCGACTCGTGCGCAGGTGCGACCGTCCCTCTCGAAGACGGCGTAGGCGTCGCCGCCCCACCCGGTGACCGCTTTCAGCGCCTGGCGGACGTCGATGCGCTCGGCGAGCACCACCAGGAGGGAGGCGGCGCCGAAGTCGCCGTCGTCGCGCACGTCGGCGCCGTCGAGGGAGGGCGTGGCGACGGGGCGCGGCTGGTCGCCGTCGAGATACGCGAACGGGTCGAGCACGTGCTCCTCGCTCTTCGGCGGGTCGAGGAAGGCCTCGTCGACCTTGGCGCGGGACACGGTCTCGAGCAGCTTCACGAAGGGGTCCCCGAGGATGTACCCGGCGGCGAAGAGGGCAGCGACGGCCTGGGAGGGGCCCTCCTCCTCGAACTCCGAGGCGGCGTCCTCGGAACCGCCGCCGATCGCCTCCTGCTCCTCCTCGCTCAGCGAGTCCAGGTAGGCGTGCTCGATGCGACCGGCGTCGCCCTCGGCGAGGGCCTGGAACGCCATCACCTGGCCGTCGCTGACCTCCTCGCCGTCCTCCCCGAAGCGGTCGAGGTCGAAGCTCTGGTCCTGGAGGACATGGGTGAGCTCGTGGACGAGCGTGGCCCGCAGCTCGGGCGTGATCTCGGTGCCCCGCACGGTGACGCGCTCCTCGACGCTGTCGTAGTACGCCAGGGTCCCGGTATCGCTGAGGTCGTTGACCGTCTCGAGGAGGTCGACGTCGCTGCTGATGAGCCCGAACGCCCGCAGCAAGGCCTCGCCCTGCTGCAGGTCCTCGACGTCCTCGGCGGCCAGGGCCTCCTCGTCGATGCGGGTGCGCTCGCTGTACTCCGCGGCGGTGAGGAAGTCGACGAAGACGGGGTGCTCGAACGTGTAGCCCCGTTCTTTCTCGACGAACTGCACCAGAGAGACCACCCGCGGGTCCCAGGCGTCCGGGTGCCGCGGCTCCTCCTCGTGCAGCAGCACGGCGGTGATGCCGGCCGCGAGCAGCGCGACGACACAGAACCCGTTGATCCAGACCAGCACTCGCCGCACGCCAGGAGCCACCGCGGACCTCCGGGGGAGACGATCTCCCGTTTCGCGAGTATCGACCCACGGACGTCGGGTCTTGAGCCCGCCGTCGATCTCCGGCCCCATTCCTAGCCGGGACGGTCGGCGGCGCGCGCCCGGAGGGCCCGCTCGACGGCATCCTTGCCCTCGAGGAGGATGCGGCGGACGGGGCCCGGGAGCTCGGGGTCGGCCAGTGCCCGGTCGGTGGCGGCCACCGTCTCCGGTTCGACGAGCACGTGGGGGTAGAGGCCGCCGATCAGGCTGAGCGCCTCTTCGCGGGGACGCTCGTCCCACAGGTCGCGCAGCCGGGCGAAGTACGGGTCGCGGTAGGGCCGCACCAGGGCCTCCTGCCCGGCCGAGGCGAAGCCGCTGAGGACGGCCCGGGCCATGGCCAGGTTGAGGTCGCCGGCGTGGACGGCGGACCAGGCGTCGCCCTTGGCCTCGGCGACCGGTCGAGCGGCACGGGACGTGGCCGCCCGGCGCTGGCCGATGTCGGTCGGGTCACGTTCGAGCTCGGCCTCGATGAGGGCCCCACCGTCGTCTGCTCCGTGGGCGGCCAGCGTGCCGACGACGCTCCACCGGAACTCCGTGTCCACCGCCAGGCCGGGGATCTCCTCGGTGCCGTCGAGGATGGCGCGGGCCCGGGAGAGGTCGGAGGGCTCGTCGATCGTGCCCAGCCAGTGGCGGGCCCAGACCAGCTGGCGGTCGCTGCCCGGCTCGGCGCCGCTGAGCTCCTCCCAGGCGCCGGTCGCCAGCGCGGCGCGGGTCGAGGCACGGGAGGCAGGGTCACCGAAGACGTCGACAGCGCGTGCCGCCTGGCCCAGCAACCGGCCGAGCACGCTGTCGTCCTCTTCGCCGGCGGCGTGGGCGCGGACGAGGGCCACGAAGCGCCGGGTCGGGAGCTCGGCGTCTCGGACCATGTCCCATGTCGCCGTCCAGCAGAGGGTGCGGGCCAGCGGTTCACGTATCCGGCTGAGGTGGTCCTGCAGGGTGGCGAGGGAGCGCTTGTCGAGGCGGACCTTGGCGTAGGTGAGGTCCTCGTCGTTGACGACGAGGAGCTCGGGCTGTGCCCTCCCGGCCAGCTCGGGCACCTCGGTGCGGGAGCCGACCACGTCGAGCTCCACCCGCTCGGTGCGGACCAGCTCGCCGTCGGCCAGCGCGTAGAGGCCCAGGGCCACGCGGTGCGAGCGCAGCGTCGGCTGCTCGACGGACGCCTCTTGGAGGACGGCGAAGGAGGAGTAGGCGCCGGCGGCGTCCAGCTCGAACGCCGGCCGTAGCGTGTTGACCCCGGCCGTCTCCAGCCACTCCTTCGACCAGGCGCCCAGGTCCCGCCCGCTGGTCTCCTCCAGGGCGGAGAGGAAGTCGGTGAGGGTGGCGTTGTCCCACTCGTGCTCCGGGAAGTAGGCCTGGAGTCCGGTGCGGAAGGCGTCCTGACCGACCCACGCCACCAGCTGGCGGAGCACCGAGGCGCCCTTCGAGTAGGTGATGCCGTCGAAGTGGAGGCGCACCGAGTCGGTGTCGACGATGTCGGCCGTGATCGGGTGCGTCGAGGGGAGCTGGTCCTGGTTCACCGCGCTCGTCTTCATGTCCGCCGCGAAGCGGACCCAGGCCCGGCGGAACCGTGTGGCTTCGGCCGACGCGTGGGTGGCCATGTAGGTCGCGAAGCTCTCGTTCAGCCAGAGGTCGTCCCACCAGCGCATGGTGACGAGGTCGCCGAACCACATGTGGGCCATCTCGTGGAGGATCGTGTTGGCCCGGCTCTCGCGGGCTGCCTGCGTGACCCGGGAGCGGAAGAGGTAGTGCTCGTTGAAGGTGATGCAACCCGGGTTCTCCATGGCGCCGAAGTTGAACTCGGGGACGAAGAGCTGGTCGTACTTGTCGAACGGGTACGGGTAGTCGAACTCGGCGACGAAGAAGTCGAGCCCCTGACGGGTGATGGTGAGGATCTCTTCGGGGTCGACGTGAGGCGCCAGGGACTCCCGGCAGTAGAGCCCCAGCTCCAGCTCGCCGTGCCGTTCGCGGTGGACGTGGTAGGGGCCGGCCACGACGGCGGCGAGGTAGGTGGAGATCACGGGCGTCGGCGCGAACCGCCAGACCGTGCTCCTTGGCCCGTCCCCCCCGTCCCGGACCTCGGAGGCGACGGCGGGGGAGTTGCTGACGACCGTCCAGTCGTCGGGCGCGGTGACGGTGAGGGCGAAGGAGCCCTTGAGGTCGGGCTGGTCGAAGCACGCGAACACCCGATGGGCGTCGAAGGGCTCGAACTGGGTGTGCAGGTAGACCTTGCCGTCCACGGGGTCGACGATGCGGTGCAGCCCGACGCCCGTGTGCTGGTACGCGCAGTCGGCCACGATGCGCAGCTCGTTGTTGGCGAGCAGGCCCCTGACCGCGACCCGAGCCCGATCGGGGTCCCACGCCGTGGTCGGGAACGGCCGGCCGTTGAAGGTGATCTCCCGCACCGACTCGGCGTCGAGGTCGACGAAGGTGGCCAGTCCTACCAGCGGCGCGCTGAAGCGGATGCTGGTGTCGCTCGTGAAGGTCCGGTCACCGGTGGTGAGGTCGAGGGCGACCTCGTAGGAGAGCCCGGAGACCTTCGCCGCCCGATCGGCGGCCTCGGCACGGGTCAGGTTGTCCTCGGTCACGTTCCCAGTCCTCCTCGGGCGGTGGCCGTCGCCGCGCCGGTCGACGCTCAGTATTGCCCGGTCCCGGCCCGTGGGCCGCACGGGTGCGACCGCTACTGTTAGCCCCCGTGCGCATCGGCCTCGTGTGCCCGTACAGCCTGTCCCTGCCGGGAGGTGTTCAAGGCCAGGTCCTGGGCCTGGCCCGCGCCCTACGGGCCGCCGGTCACGAGACGCGGGTCCTGGGTCCGTGCGACGGGCCGCCGCCGGAGGTCGGCGTCACCCCCCTGGGGAACACGATCGCGGCCCTGGCCAACGGGTCGGTGGCGCCGCTCGCGCCCGACCTGCCGTGCGTGCTGCGCACGATCCGGGCCATCCGGGACGAGGAGTTCGACCTGCTCCACCTCCACGAGCCTCTCGCCCCCGGCCCCACCCTCACCGCCGTGGTCCTGTCTCTCACGCCGACCGTGGGGACGTTCCACGCCGCCGGGGGCAGCGCTGCCTACCGCTGGCTGCGGCCCCTGACGCGCTGGCTGGGGCGCCGGCTCACCCTGCGCTGTGCGGTGTCCGAGGACGCCAGGGACATGGCCGCCCGGGCCCTGGGCGGCCACTACGTCCTGGTCCACAACGGCATCGACATCGAGCGCTACGCCAAGGCCACCCCGTGGCCCGCAACGGGCCCGACCGTCGTGTTCCTCAGCCGCCACGAGGCCCGCAAGGGGCTCGGCGTGCTCCTCGCCGCCCTCGAACACCTCCCCTCCGACGTGCGCCTCTGGATCGCCAGCGACGGGCCGGAGACGGCGGAGTTGCGTGCCCGCGTGGGCGACCATCCCCGGGTGGAGTGGCTGGGGCGGCTCACCGAGGAGGAGAAGGCCCAGCGTCTGCGGGGGGCGGACGTCCTCTGCGCGCCATCGCGGCACGGAGAGTCTTTCGGGATGGTCCTGCTCGAGGGAATGGCGGCGCAGACCCCCATCGTGGCCAGCGACCTCCCGGGCTACCGGAACGTCGCGCGCCACGAGGTCGAGGCCCTCCTCGTCCCGCCCGACGACCCGGTGGCCCTGGCCCGGGCCATCACCCGTGTCCTGGAGGACCCGCCCACCGCGGCCACGCTCGTCGCCGGGGGCGAGGCCCGGGCCGCGGAGTTCTCCATGGACCGTCTGGCCGAGCGCTACCTGAGCCTGTACGACCGGGCGACCGCGGCCGCGTCGGCGTAGAGAGGAGAATGACGGGATGCTGCTGCTGATCATCATCGGGATCGCGGTCGTCGTCCTGCTGGTGCTGTACGTCATCGTGACGTTCAACGGACTTGTCCGGCTGCGGAACCGCATCCAGAACGCATGGGCCCAGGTCGACGTCCAGCTCCGGCGCCGCTACGACCTCATCCCCAACCTGGTCGAGACGGTGAAGGGGTACGCCAGGCACGAGCGGGAGACGCTGACGGCGGTCACCGAGGCCCGGGCCAACGCCATCAACGCGTCGGGCGTGGGCGAGCAGGCGGCGGCCGAGAGCATGATCACGAGCGCCCTGAAGTCGCTGTTCGCGGTGGCCGAGGCCTATCCCGACCTCAAGGCCGACGCCAACTTCCTCTCCCTGCAGGAGGAGCTGGCGAACACCGAGGGCCGCATCGCCTACGCCCGGCAGTTCTACAACGACTCTGTGCTGCGCCTGAACACCCGCATCGAGACCTTCCCGTCCAACCTCGTCGCCAACGCCTTCAACTTCACCCAGCGTGAGTACTTCGAGGCCGACGACACCTCACGGGGACCCGTGAGCGTCGACTTCGGCGCCTGAGCGTCCGCCCTCAGGCCCCGAACGAGCAGCCCTGAACGACCAGATCGCCTCCAACAAGCGCCGGGCCCTCCTCGTTGTCGGCGGGTTCGTCACCGTCGTCGTCCTCGTGCTGTGGACGGTCGAGCTCCTCCTCGGGCTCGGGCTGCTGGCCATGGCCGTCACCCTCGCCGTCGTCGCGCTCATGGCGTTCGCCGGCTACTGGAAGGCGGACTCGGTGGCACTGGCCCTCAGCCACGCGCGGCCCGCCGACCCGCACGAGCACGCCCGCCTGCACAACGTGGTCGAGGGCCTCTGCGTCGCCGCCGGCCTGCGCAAGCCCGCGGTGTACCTGGTCGACGACGACGCGCCCAACGCCTTCGCCGTGGGCCGGGGCCCCCGGCACGCGTCGGTGGCGGTGACCACCGGGCTGCTGGAGCGGATGAGCCGAATCGAGCTGGAGGGCATCCTGGCCCACGAGCTGACCCACGTGAAGTCCTACGACGTCCTCGTCTCCGGCCTGGCCGTGGTCTTCGTCGGTCTGCCCCTGCTCGTGGCGGGTCCGGCGGCGGCCCGGGCCCTCGCCCTCGCCGTGGGCCCGCGCCGCGAGGCGCTGGCCGACTTCGGCGGCGTGCAGCTCACCCGGTACCCGCCCGGACTGGTGGCCGCCCTCGAGAAGGTGAGGGACCATCCTGCGGTCGTGCGGTCCGGATCGCGGGCCATCGCCCACCTGTGGATCGAGTCGCCGGTGGCTCGCACCGCGGGCGACGGTCGCCTACCGTCGCGTGACCGCCTGTTCGACACCCATCCTCCGCTCGAGGATCGCATCCAGGCCCTGAAGGAGCTCTGAGCTTGAGACAGCCCCGCCCGCTCGCCCGCCGGTTCTCCCTCGTGGCCCTCGCCGTGGTCCTGGCCCTGGTGGGCGCCTCCTGCTCGAAGAACAAGGAGGACAGCGCTCCGGCACCCACGGCACCCACGACGACCACCCCTCCGCCGACGTTCCCTCTCACCGGCCGCCCGGCCACCGACGCCGCCCTGCTCGAACGGGCGGCGGTCACCGTCAAGATCGATAACAACTCGGCCTCCCGTCCCCAGGCCGGGATCGACAAGGCCGACGTCATCTACGAGGAGTTCACCGAGGGCATCACCCGCTTCGTCGTGGTGTTCCACTCGAGCGATGCCGATCCCGTCGGCCCCGTGCGCTCCGTACGCCCCGCCGATCCCGTGATCGTCTATCCCTTCGGCGGGGTCTTCGCCTTCTCGGGCGCGTCGCCCGCCATCCGGGCCCTCGTCCCGGGGGCGCCGGTCACCGCCGTGGACGAGAACTCGACCGATGTCATGAAGCGCCGCTCGGGCCGGTCCGCCCCGCACAACCTCTACACCGCGATCGCGGCCCTGGCGGAGAAGGCCCCGGCCGGAGCCGAGGCTCCCCCGAAGTTCGCCGACTTCCTGGGCCCGGGCCAGTCCTTCGCCGGCGCCGGCGCAGGGCCCGTCACCGGCATGGGCCTGAAGCCGGCGCCCGCCCTCAGCGCCGACTACAGCTGGGACGCAGGCAGCGGTACGTGGAAGCGGATGACCGACGGGTCTCCCGCCAACCTCGAAGGTGGGGGCCAGATCGCGCCGAACAACGTGATCGTGCAGTTCACGCCCTATTCGGTGTACCAGCCCGATCCCAAGGTGCAGTACCCGGAAGTGGTCGGCAGCGGTGAGGCTTGGATCTTCGCCGCCGGCATGCTGGTCAAGGGCCGCTGGTCGAAGCCCGATCCCCCCGCGGTCACGAGCTTCACCGATGCCAACGGCGCGCCCATCGTGCTCCCTCCGGGACAGACGTGGGTGCACCTCGTGGCCCCGGGCACGCCCATCGCCACCCGCTAGGCACGCCGAATCTCGAGGCCGTCGAGGTGACGGCCGCCGGTAGTATGGGCGTCGTGGACGCCACGCGCACGACCGCCAGCACGACCGCCAGTCGCACGACGGGAAGCGAGCGGGTCAAGCGGGGCCTGGCCGAGATGCTCAAGGGTGGCGTGATCATGGACGTGGTCACGCCCGAGCAGGCGGCCCTGGCGGAGGCCGCTGGAGCCGTCGCGGTCATGGCGCTGGAGCGGGTACCGGCCGACATCCGCCGCGACGGCGGCGTGGCTCGCATGAGCGACCCGGCGATGGTCGAGGGCATCAAGGCGGCGGTCACCGTCCCGGTGATGGCCAAGGCCCGCATCGGCCACTTCGCCGAGGCCCAGGTGCTCGAGGCCCTCGGCGTCGACTACGTCGACGAGAGCGAGGTCCTGACGCCCGCCGACGAGGCCCACCACATCGACAAGTGGGCGTTCACCGTTCCGTTCGTGTGCGGGGCCACGAGCCTGGGTGAGGCCCTGCGCCGCATCTCCGAGGGCGCGGCGATGATCCGCTCCAAGGGCGAGGCCGGTACCGGCGACGTCAAGGAGGCCGTGCGCCACCTCCGCTCCATCCTCGGCGACATCCGGGCTCTCACAACCGCCGACCCCGCTGAGCGCTATGAGTGGGCCAAGCGCCTGCAGGCGCCCGTGGGCCTCGTGCAGGAGGTGGCCGACTCCGGTCGCCTCCCCGTACCCCTGTTCTGCGCGGGCGGCATCGCCACGCCCGCCGACGCCGCGCTGGTCATGCAGCTGGGCGCCGAGGCGGTCTTCGTGGGCTCGGGCATCTTCAAGAGCGACGACCCCGAGACGAGGGCCAAGGCGATCGTCGAGGCCACCGCCCACTACAACGCCCCGGACATCGTGGCCAAGGTCAGCCGGGGCCTGGGGGGCGCCATGCGGGGCGAGGAGTCGGGCACCGTCGAGGTGCGCCTGGCCGACCGGGGCTGGTAGCGGCCGCTCCCCGGCCGCTCATCGGAAGGCGTGGACGACGATCCGCGCCGATCTGAGGTTCATGCGAAAGGACCCCTGACCGCCGAGCGCCCTGCGACCGGCACGCGCCACACGGCGGGGAAGGGACGCAAGGAACACCACTTCGGTGCGCGTGAACCCGGCCTCCCGGAGCAGGCCCTCGAGGGCGGCCCGGTTGAGGGCCCACCAGTTCGTGTCGTCGGCGTTCAGCTCCCGGCCGGGGTAGAGGCGGCCGGCGGGGAAAGGCAGCCCGTTCAGGGCGGTCTCCGTCTCCACGACCAGCTGTCGATCGGTCACCGAGGCCGCCGCCCGGATGGCGGCGATCGGGTCGGTGAGGTGGTAGAGGACGCCGAGGAGGAGGACCAGGTCGAAGGACCCGACGCTTCGGGGGGAGATGTCCATCACGTCGATGTCCCGGTCTTCGACGTCGAGGCCGAGAGCGTCCCGCGCCAGCAGGAAGCCGGCCTTCGATCCCCAGGTGCGGCCGGTCCACACGAAGTGGTCGGTCGCCAGCACGCGCTCGGCTCCCCGCCGCTTGCACTCGAAGGAGTAGAAGCCGTCCCACGCCCCGACGTCCAGGACGGAGAGCCCGTCGAGGCGGTCGGGGAGTCGAAGCCGAGGCAGCGCCCGGGCCACGTCACTCACGCCGGGCGTCACGATTCCCCCCGGGAGCGCCATGCGGTGGTACCACGGGATGGCGGCGACGGCCTGGTGGAGGTCGACCGAGCTCATCGGCGGAAAGCTAGCTCCGCCGCCCTGTCGGCTTCGGGACGGCGCCTACACTGGAGTCGTGAGGACGGTGCCTCCAGGTGGGTGCGAAGGTCGGCGTGCTGGCCCTTCAGGGGGCGTCCGCTCTCCACGCTGAGGTCGTCGCCGCCCTGGGCGCGACGGCCGTCGAGATCCGCGACGCCGCCCACCTGGCCGGCGTGGAAGCCCTGATCCTTCCCGGCGGGGAGTCCACGACGCTGTCCCGCTTGCTCGTCACGTCCGGGCTGTTCGACCCCGTCGCCGAGCGCCTGGCCGCGGGGATGCCCGCGTTCGGGACCTGCGCGGGGATGATCCTCCTGGCCGCGGCGGTGCTCGACGGCCGTCCCGACCAACGCTCGTTCGCCGCCGTCGACGTCGACGTCCGGCGCAACGCCTTCGGGAGCCAGGTCGAGTCCTTCGAGACGGCGCTTCCCGTCGCCGGGCTGGTGGGCGGCGACTTCCCGGCCACCTTCATCAGGGCGCCGGTCGTGGAA
>DASZOE010000393.1:0-3845 GCA_035550945.1 Acidimicrobiales bacterium | reverse complement strand
AAGTTGTGCGAGGGAGGGGGCGAGGAGGTCGCCCATTCCAGGGTGTGGCCTCGCCACGGATCCTGACCGGCGGCCCGCCCCCGGCGGGCGGCGCCGCTCGCCAGCAGGTCGGCGGCGAAGACGAGCACCCCGAGGACGGTGAGAACGGCCCCCGCCGTCGCCATCACGTTGGCGGGCGTGAGGTCGCTGTCGGAGTAGCCGGCCAGGTGCACCCGCATGTCCTGTATCCCCAGGACGAACATGGGCAGGAACGTGAGGTGGATGCCGCCGGCCAGGAGGGCGGCGGAGAGAAGGCTCGCCTTCTCGTTCAGGAGCCGGCCCCACAGCTTGGGCGCCCACCAGGCCAGCGCGGTCACCACGCCGAGGGTGCCGACCCCGAAGTACAGCGTGTGATGGGTGGCGACCTGCCAGTAGTTGCGGTGCAGGGTGGTGTTCGAACCGACCGCGGCCACCGCCGCCCCGGCCAGCCCGACGGCCAGCACGCTGATGGCGCCGGCGGCGTGCACCATGGGCACCGTGCGCAGGTCCGGTGGGTTGGTCCTCCGTTGCCGGAGCGACGTGGCCACCGTGGCCAGCCAGTTCAGGAGGAGCGACGCCACCGGGGCCAGCACCAGGAGCGCCCCGATGGCGAACACGACCCGGGCCCGGCTCAGGCCGTTCACCTCGCTGCCCCAGCCCGCGAAGGCCAGGACCCCGACGGCGCCGATGGCCGCCGTGGCGCGCCGGTGGGAGAACAGCCGGCGGCGGGCGGCGACGGGGACGATCTCGGAGATGACGCCCAGGGCGGGCAGCACCAGCGCCCACAGCATCGGATACGCCGCGAACCAGAAGATGCGGGGCCACAGCAGCGGGTTCCCGCCGCCGGAGCCGGTGAAGCCGTTGAACACCCGTCCGCTGTAGTGGCGGTCGACGAAGAGCATCACCAGGCCGCCCAGGAGCACGGGGAGGGCCAGGAGCAGGACCGCCGCCGAGACCGCGACCGACCAGGAGAAGAGCGGCGTGCGCCGCAGGGTGACCCCGGGGGCCCGCAGCTTCACGACGGTGACGAGGAGGTTCGCCGCCGCGAGCACGAGGGCGAGGGCGATCAGGCCCACCCCGAGGATCAGGAGGTCGACGGCTTCGCCGCGGAACGCCCGGCCCTGGGGGATCGGTGTGCTGAGCGTCCACCCGCTGCTGATCCGGCCGTCGAGGAGCGGGGAGGCCACCACCATCCCGCCCCCGGCGACCACCAGCCACAGGGAGAGAGCCTGGAGACGGGGGAAGGCGACGCGGGCGGCGCCGATCTGGAGGGGGACGACGGCGGTGGCCACGCCCACCCAGGCGGGGGCGAGGAAGGCGAAAACGGCGAGCACCCCGTGGAGGGTGAAGAGCTCGCGGTAGGTGCTCCGGCTCAGGACGTCGGCGTCGGCGGTGGTCAGCTCGGACCGGAGCACCAGGGCGAGCACGCCGGAGACCACGAGGAACAGAAGGGCGACGGCGACGAAGAGCGTCCCGACGACCTTGTGGTCGGTGGCTGGAGGCCAGGGGGTGACGACCGCCGGCGCCGCCTCCGGCGCCCCCGCCTCGGCTTCGGGGGCCTCGGTCGTCTCGGTCACGGTCATCTCGGCGGACTCTATACAGGGCCCCCGGATCCCATCGACTTGGCCGCATCGACTTGGCGTCCGGCCGCCGCAGCACCACCATGGGCGGGGTGACGGCCAGCGCGGGCCCCCTACCGCCACTCACCTGGTCGGGGGCGCTGGCTCGTTGGGAGCTCGACCCCGTCGTGCTGGTCGGAGTCGCCGGCGCGGCTGTCGCCTATCGCGCCGGCTGCCGGGCGGCCGCCCGCGCCCACGCCCCCGTGCCGCCGGGCCGGCGGGCGGCCTTCGCCTCGGGGCTGGCGGTCACCGTGGTCGCTCTGTGCTCGCCGGTCGCGGTCTACTCCGAGCTCCTCTTCTCGGTGCACATGGTCCAGCACCTGCTGCTCACCGTCGTCGCCGCGCCGTTGCTGGTCGCCGGCCGCCCCGTGGCCGTCACGGGCGCGGTCCTCCCGCCCCGCCGGCGCCGGGAGCTGCTCCGGCTCCGCCGGGCGCCGGTGCTCGGGGTGCTCGGCCACCCGCTCGTGGCGTGGGTGACCTTCGCCGCCGCCGGGTGGGTCGCCCACTTCTCGCCGCTCTACGACCTGGCCCTGGACCACTCGTGGGCCCACGTCGCCGAGCACGCCCTCTTCCTGGGCTCGGCGCTGCTGTTCTGGCGGGCCGTGCTCGGGGCCGCGGCCCGCTGGCGCCTGTCACACCCGTTGCGCCTGCTCTACCTGGCCGTGGCCATGCCCCAGAGCACGTTCCTCGCCCTCGCCATCTGGTCGAGCTCCCGCCCGCTCTATCCCCAGTACGTCGAGGTCGCGGGCCGGTGGGGCATCGACGCCCGGGCCGACCAGCGGCTGGCCGGGGCCGTCATGTGGGTGGCCGGCGACCTCGTCCTCTTGGGCGCGGTCCTGGCCGTCGCGGTGGCGTGGGCGTCCCACGAGCAGCGGGTGACGGCCCGGCGGGAGGCCCTGGAGGACGCAGAGGCGGCGCGGGCCGCGCTCGGTCCCGCCCAGAGGAGCTGACCCGCCGCCTCGGCGAACGCCGGCCGGGAGGGGGCCTGCCCCCCTCCCGTCACAGAAGCTGGTCGACGGCCATGGCCCCGAACAGCAGGGTCACGTAGGAGATCGAGTAGCCGAACAGGCGCATGGCCCGCTCGGGCGTCCCCGACCGGGCCAGCTGAGTGGCGTGCCAGGTGAACAGCCCGCCCAGGACGATGGCCGCGGCCAGGTAGATGTCGCCCATCCGGCCGACGGGCCAGAACAGCAGCGTCATGGCCCACAGGATCAGTGTGTACAGCACGATCCGGCGGGCGGTAGTGGCGAAGGAGGCCACCACCGGGAGCATGGGGACGTCGGCGGCCGCGTAGTCCTCCCGGTACCGGATGGCCAGGGCCCAGAAGTGGGGCGGGGTCCAGTAGAAGATGATGGCGAAGAGGACCAGAGGGGCGAGCCCGAGGGAGTTGCGGACGGCCGCCCACCCCACGAGCACCGGCACCGCGCCCGCGGCGCCGCCGATCACGATGTTCTGCGCCGACGTCCGCTTGAGCCAGAGGGTGTAGACGAAGACGTAGAAGAGGGTGGCGCTGACCGCCAGCGCCGCGCTCAGGGGGTTGACCAGGAGCCAGAGCTCGACGGCGGCCGCCACCTCGAGGGTGATGGCGAAGACGAGGGCGGCGGCCGGCGTGATCTCGCCGGTGACCAGCGGCCGGTGGCGGGTCCGCTTCATCAGCCGGTCGATGTCGCGGTCGACGTACATGTTGATGGCGTTGGCGCCCCCGGCGGCCAGTGCCCCGCCGACGAGGGTGGCGAGCACCAGCCCCAGGGGGGGGAGCCCCCGCTCGGCCACGACCATGGTGGGGACGGTGGTGACGAGGAGCAGCTCGATGATGCGGGGCTTGGTGAGGGCGACGTACGCCGCCAGCCGGCTACGAGCAGTGACCACGACGTCGTCCGGCATCCCGCCGGAACGATACGGCGCCTTCCGGCCAGTCCTCAAAGCGCGTGGTCCCGGGCCGGGGGCGGGCCCCCCCGGGGGCCGGCCTGGAGCCAGTCGGGAAGGCCCGACGCGAACAGGGCGGGCAGGCCGCCGGTGTGGACGAACACGACGCCGGCGGCCCGGGGGATGCGCCCCCCGGCCACGGCCGCCACCAGGCCGGCCATGGCCTTGCCCGTGTAGACGGGGTCGAGGATCAGGCCCTCGGTGCGGGCGGCCAGGCGGATCGCCTCCCACGTCCCGGTCGTGGGGGCGCCGTAGGCGTCGCCGGAGTGGTCGACCACGACC
>DASZOE010000392.1:0-5361 GCA_035550945.1 Acidimicrobiales bacterium | reverse complement strand
CCTCCCAGGAGGCCCATGGCGACGAACGGGACGATGAAGAGGAACGGGAGCCACCAGCCCGACGAGGGGCCCTCCGGCTCGCGCGCCCCGGGCGGGATCGTCGGGAGGGCGCCGGCCTCGGAGTCGCCCAGGGCGCCCCTGATGGCCGCCGTCCCGTGCCGCACCGCGCCGCCCACGTCGCCGGCCCGCAACAGAGGGGCGATCCGGTCCCGGGCGATGCGCCCGGCCTCCAGGTCGGTCAGCGTCCCCTCCAGACCCCGGACCACCTCGATGCGCAGCTTGCGGTCGTCGTAGGCGATGACGATCACCACGCCGTTGTCCCGTCCCTTCTCCCCCACGCCCCATTCCCGGGCGAGGTCGATGGAGTAGTCCTCGATCGACTTCCTGCCCGTCGTCCTCACCACGGCAACGGCCACTTGGTTGCCCGATCGGGACCGGTAGTCCACCAGCTCGGTGCCGACCGCCCGTTCCACCGCGTCGGGAACGACCCCGGCCCCGTCCACGACCGGCGCCCGGAAAGGGGGGATCTCCTGGGCCCCCGCAGCGGCGGGAGCGAGGAGGACGGTAAGGGCGGCCACCAGGGGGCACAGGCGGCGCCGGCGGCTCACCGCAGCGTGGTCGCGGTGCCGGTGCCGAGGTCGACGGTGGGCACGGTACGGGACTCCGGGGTCGCCCCGAACAGCCGCTTCTCGTCGAAGCCGAAGAGGCCGGCGACCACGCTGCGGGGGAATCGCTTGACGCGCTTGTTGTAGCTGGTCACCTGGCCGTTGTAGTCCCGGCGGGACTGGGCGATGCGGTTCTCGGTGCCCTCGAGCTGTACCTGCAGGTCGCGGACGTTCTCGCTGCTGCGGAGCTCGGGATACGCCTCCACGATCGCCAGCAGGCGCCCCAGTCCCGCCTCGATGGCGTTGGCCGCGTCCACCTTCTGTTCCGGTGTGGTCGCGCCGGCATAGGCCTGGCGGGCCCGGGCCAGCTCGCCGAAGACGGCCTGCTCCTGGTCGAGGATGCCCCGAACCGCGGCTACCAGGTTCGGGATGAGGTCGTTCCGGCGCTGGAGCTGGGTGTCCACGTCGGCGAAGGCCCGGTCGACCTCGGCCTCGCTGTCGACCAGCCCGTTGTAGGAGACGATCAGGGGCAGGACGAGCAGGAGCACGGCGGCGCCGACGACCACGAGGGGAACCAGCCAGCGCGGCCGGCCGCCGCCCATGCCTCCGAAGTCGCGCATGGGCCGCCACGGTAGCCCTCGGTCGCGTCCGCTCAAGGAAATCGGCCGGGAGGCCGAGGTTGTCCGGGAGGCGCCAATGACGAATCCCGACCACACCCCTCGCACGCCCTGGGTCCGGGAGCGGCCGCCGTGGGTCCCCGAGCCCACGCCCACGGGCCGGGCCATCCTGCGTCTGTGGATCGAGGAGCAGCTGCGCCTGGTCGCCGCCGCCCGCGAGCGGCGGGCGATCTCACGCTGGGCCCGCCGCCCCCCGAAGTCGGCGAAGCCCGGTGGGTCCGAGGAGCCAGGTGGGTCGGAGGAGCCCGACCGACCCGCGCCGCGTCAGCCCGGGAAGCACAGGAAGAGCAGGCAGCGCGGCGCCGGTGGCGGCGCCGCCGGTGCCGTCCCCTCGAGGAACCAGTCACTGCCGTCGCCCCCCGCCAAGTAGGGGTGCTGGGGCCCCTGGGGCTCGCCGGCGGTGATCCCCGGGGCCCGGGCCGCGGCGTAGTGGAACGCCTCCTGGACGGAGACGTTGCTGTCCCCGTTGGCGTCGGCGGCCTTGGCCAGCATGCCTTCGTCGACGAGCAGGCGGCCGAACACCGAGCGGGCGATGTCCGACCCGTACTCGTAGGACTTCTCGTGGCCCTGCGACGACGCCGTCACCAGCATCCTGGGGCTCGAGACGCCCTTGTCGAAGGCGGCCGCCTCGCAGCCGGCGATGTGCATCCACCCGTAGCCCCGGATGCGGCGGAGGTTCTCGGCCACCTCGACGTCGGCGATCCACCGGTTGTCGTGGGGCCACAGGTAGACGGTGCTGCCCTCCTGCTTCACGTGGCCGGAGTACCCGAACATCGAGAACGAGGAGTCGGTGCTGTTCGCCGCCAGCCAGG
This sequence comes from Acidimicrobiales bacterium, assembly GCA_035550945.1. GTDB lineage: Bacteria > Actinomycetota > Acidimicrobiia > Acidimicrobiales > AC-14 > DASZOE01. The sequence goes on along the minus strand of DASZOE010000392.1, from coordinate 3,267 downwards.
CGAGGCCCTCACGGATGGCGCTCGCGGTGGCGGCGGCGTCGGTGAGGACTCGGATGTGGTCGGGAGGCCAGCCCGAACGCACGAGTAGCTGGCGCAGGGCCTCGACGTCGCCCACCGCCCCGCGGTTGTCCCGGGTCGCGCCCTCATGGTCGTTGACGCCCACGAGGAGCGCCCAGCGGTCACCCGGTGGCGGCGCGGCCGAGACCCCCGACGTGAAGAGGCCGCCGCCGAGGACGAACGCGATGAGGAGACCGAGGCAGAGTCGTCGCACGAGTGCTTCTTTCCCAACGGGCGCCGCCGGGAAGCCACTTTGCGTGACAACCTGTCCGGGGTCGCCGTCGAGGAGGTGCGCCGTGGGCCAGCCCGTGATGCTCAGCGTCGACGACGACCCGACCGTCTCCAGGGCCATCGCCCGAGACCTACGCCAGCGGTACGGGAGCAGCTACCGGGTCCGGCGGGCGGAGTCCGGCGCCGACGCCCTCGCCGCCCTGCGGGAGCTGGCCCTGCGCAACGAGCGGGTGGGCCTCCTGCTCGCCGACCAGCGCATGCCGAACATGGACGGCGTGCAGTTCCTGCGCGAGGCCCGGGCCATCTTCCCGAGCGCCCGGCGGGTGCTGCTCACCGCCTACGCCGATACCGAGGCGGCCATCGCGGCCATCAACGAGGCCGACGTCCACTACTTCCTGGCACAAGCCGTGGGACCCGCCCGAGGACCGCCTGTACCCGGTCATCGACGACCTCCTGGAGGACTGGGCGGCCGACGAGCCACCGTCCTTCGACGGCGTTCGGGTGATCGGCCACCGCTTCTCCGCCCGGGCCCACGAGGTCAAGGACTTCCTCGCCCGGAACAAGGTGCCGTTCCGCGGGGTTCGACATCGAGAGCGACAGCGAGGCGTCCCGGCTCCTCACCGCCGTCGGGGCCGGCACCGACGGCCTACCCGTGGTCGTCACCCCCGAGGGGACGGCGATGCGCTCGCCCACCACCGCCGACGTGGCGTCGGCCATCGGGCTGACCACCACTCCGGGCCTGCCCTTCTACGACCTGATCGTCGTGGGCGGCGGCCCCGCCGGTCTCGGGGCCGCGGTCTACGGCGCGTCCGAGGGCCTGCGCACCGTGCTCGTGGAACGGGAGGCCATCGGCGGCCAGGCCGGGCAGAGCTCCCGCATCGAGAACTACCTCGGCTTCCCGTCGGGCCTGTCGGGAGGCGACCTGGCCCGCCGGGCCGCGACCCAGGCCCGCCGCTTCGGGGCCGAGCTCCTCCTCGTGTCCGAGGTCACCGCGCTGGAGGTGTGCGGGCCGGCGCGGATCGTGCACCTGGCCGACGGCAACCAGCTCTCGGCCCACGCCGTCATCATGACGACCGGCGTCTCCTACCGGCGGCTCGACGTTCCGGGGATGGAGGACCTCACCGGCCGCGGCGTCTACTACGGGGCGGCCACGACCGAAGCCGTGAGCTGCACGGACGACGAGGTCTTCATCGTGGGCGGGGCCAACTCCGCGGGCCAGGCTGCGGTCTTCTTCTCCCGCTACGCGGGCAAGGTGGTGCTCCTCGTGCGGGGGGAGAACCTCGAACGCTCCATGTCCCACTACCTGATCCAGCAGCTGGCGGACCGGCCCAACGTCGAGGTCCGCACCGGGATCGAGGTCGTCGGGGCCGGCGGCGAGCAGCACCTCGAGTCGCTCCTCCTCGCCGACCGGGCCACGGGCACCACCGAGGAGGTGCCGGCGTCGTGGCTGTTCGTCTTCATCGGCGCCGCGCCCCACACCGACTGGGTCGGCGAGGCGGTCCGGCGCGACGAGAGGGGCTTCATCCTCACCGGGCCCGACCTGGAGGTGGACGGGCACCCTCCGCCCGACTGGCCCCTCGAGCGCGCGCCCTACTACCTGGAGGCCAGCGTCCCCGGCGTGTTCGCGGCCGGCGACGTTCGCCACCAGTCGGTGAAGCGGGTCGGCTCCGCGGTCGGCGAAGGGGCCATGGCCGTCACCCTCGTCCACCGGTACTTGGAGCTGCTCTAGTGACCCTCCGCGACGAGCTCCGGACGTGCTTCCTGTTCGAGGCCCTCACCGACGAGCAGCTCGACTGGCTCGTGGAGCACGGTGAGGTGTTGTCCGTGCCCGGCGGCTCGCCGGTCTACGACGAAGGCGACCCGGCGGTGTACTTCTTCGTCCTCCTCGAGGGCGAGATCCAGCTCACGATGCGCAGCGGGGACGCCGACATCGTGATCACCACCAGCTCGCAGCGTGGTGTGTACGCGGGCGCCACCCGGGCCTTCGTCGACGTCGCGCCCCAGGTGTACCCGAACGGCCTGCGTACCGTGCGCGACAGCCGCTTCTTCCGGCTGCTGGCCGATGACTTCGCCACCCTCCTCCACCGCTGGTTCCCCATGGCCGTGCACCTCCTCGACGGCCTGTTCGTAGGGATGACGAACATGGAACAGGTCATCGGTCAGCGGGAGAAGCTGGTGGCGCTGGGGGCCATCGCCGCCGGCCTGGCCCACGAGCTCAACAACCCGGCCGCAGCCGCGGGGGCGACGGCGCGCACGCTGCGCCGCCGGGTGGCCGACGCCCAGGAGGCACTTGGCGAGCTCGTCGCGTCCGCCCCCGACGCGGTGAGCGAGCTCTTGCACCGACTCTCCCGCTTGCGGGCCCGGGCCCCGGAGGCGCCGCCGGCCGGCAGCCTGGAGCTCGGCGACCGGGAGGACGGCCTGGCCGACTGGATGGCGGGCCACGAGGTGGACGACGGCTGGGAGCTGGCCGCCAGCCTGGCCCCGACCGGCGTGGACACGAGTTGGCTCGACGAGGTCGCGGCCGTCGCCGGCCCCGCCGCCGGTGCCGCCCTGCGCTGGGTCGCGGCCGAGGTCGACCTGGACGGTCTGGTCGACGAGCTGGAGGCGGCCACCGGCCGGATCTCGACGCTCGTCGGCGTGGTCAAGGAGTACAGCCACCTCGACCAGCCGCCGTCGGGCGATGTCGACGTCCACGACGGCCTGGAGAGCACTCTGGTGCTGCTCGGCCACAAGATGGGCGGGGGGGTCGAGGTCGTCCGGGACTACGACCACAGCCTGCCCAAGGTCCCCGCCTACCCGAGCGAGCTCAACCAGGTGTGGACCAACCTGGTCGACAACGCCCTCGCGGCCATGGAGGGGTCGGGCCGGCTCACCGTGCGCACGGGGCGCGAAGGGGAGGCGGTGCTCGTGGAGATCGCCGACACCGGCCCGGGCATCCCCCCCCCAGCTGCAACGCCGGGTCTTCGAGCCCTTCTTCAC
>DASZOE010000391.1:0-2034 GCA_035550945.1 Acidimicrobiales bacterium | reverse complement strand
GGACGGTGCGCCCCGCGGCCGCCGCCACCGCCTCCCGGTTGGGCCGGGAGGCAACGGGGCTCAGGCGACCTGCTGGCGGCGGGCGGCCCTGGCCGCCTCCTGGAGCCGGCGCCGCTGGCGGCGCCGCTCGGTCTGGGTCATGGACCACCTGTACCAGATCGCCGGGCTGGGCCCGCCGAGCAACGCCATGATCGAGGCCTACACCCTCCTGGGCGGCCTGGCCGTCCGCACCTCCCGGGCCCAGCTGGGCGCCCTCGTCACCGGCGTCACCTACCGGTGGCCGGCGGTCCTGGCCAAGCAGGTGACGGCCCTCGACGTGGTCTCCGGGGGCCGGGCCGTGCTCGGCATCGGGGCCGGGTGGTTCGAGGCCGAGCACGTCGCCTACGGCATCCCCTTTCCGGGCACCGGCGAACGGCTCGACCGCCTGGAGGAGGCGCTCCAGATCTTCCGGGGCATGTTCAGCGACGAGCGGACCACCGTGGAGGGCCGCCACTACTCGGTGACCGACGCCATGAACTACCCCCGGCCCCGGCGGCCGGGAGGCGTCCCCATCCTCGTGGGCGGGGGCGGCGAGCGCCGTACCCTGCGGATGGTCGCCCGCTACGGCGACGCCTGCAACCTCTTCGGTCCTCCCGACGTCATCCGCCACAAGCTCGGCGTCCTCGCCCGCCACTGCGAGGCCGAGGGCCGCGACCCGGCGGAGATCGCCAAGACCCGGCTGTCGTCGCTGGCCGTGGGCCGCGACCGGGCCGACGCCCTGCGCCGGGCCCAGGACTACGGCCGGGAGCGGGGGATGTCGCGCGAGCAGGTGGAGGGCATGTTCCTCCTCGGCGGGCCCGACGAGATCGCCGAGGAGGTCGGCGCCCTCCTCGAGGCCGGCCTCGACGGGCTGATCTTCAACCTGCCCCACGTGGCCGACCCCGACGAGATCCGCCGCACCGGCGAGCTCCTCCGGCCCCTCCTGCCGGCCTGAGCACCCCGCGCCCAAGATGGCGGGGGTCCAACAACTCCCGCCGTCCAGCGGCGAGACTGGTCGCCCCATGATCATCACCGAGGTCCGAGGCGATCTGCTCGGTGCGGGTGTGGCCGCGCTGGCCCACGGGTGCAACTGCTCGGGGGCGATGCGGGCCGGGGTGGCCAGGGAGATCCGGCGCCGGTGGCCGGCGCTGCACCGGCTCTACCGCAGCGCGTGCCGCACGGGCGCCTTCCTGCCCGGCGACGTCCTGGTGTGGCCGGGGCCTCCCGTCGTCTACAACCTCGCCATCCAGCTGCGGCCCGGACCCACCGCCTCGCTGGCGGCCATCGAGGTGGCCGCGGCCCGCATGCTCGACCTGGCCGAGGCCGAGGGCGTCACCGAGATCGGCCTCCCCCGTCTCGGGTGCGGGCCCGGCGGCCTGCGCTGGTCCGAGGTCGGTCCGGTGCTCGACGACCTGGCCGCGGCCAGCGCCGTCGACCTGGTGGTGTTCGAGAAGGCCTGAGGACCTACCCGCCTGAGGACCTAGCCGCCCGGGGACCTAGGCGGCCGAGTTGACGAGCCGCCGGCCGAGCCCCTTCGACGCCCGGGCGACCAGGATCAGCCCGAGGGCGAGAAGGGCGGCACCCGTGGTGGAGCCGTCGTCGGCGTGAGGGAGGGCGTCGCCGAAGCCGATCGGGGAACCGTCGGCGGTGGCCGGGGCGCTGCTCTCGGACGACCCGGCACCCGCCGAGTCGGCGACCGCCGCCGACCCGCCGGCGCCCGCCGCCGGCGCGGTGTCCGCAGGCGGTGCGGGCGGTACCTCGCCGGCCGCGGCGGCGCCCGTTCCGGACGTGCCCTCCGAGACGCCCGACACCGCGGCCGGGCTCGAGCTGGCGTTGGCTGTCGTGGTGCCGCTCCCTGTGCTGGCCGAGCCGAGCGGGGCGGTGTTGACGGCCGTGGGGCTGGAGGTGTGGGCGCCGGTGCTGCCGGTGGAGCCGGTGCCACCGGAGACGGCGACCGGGTTGCTCTCGGCGTGCGAGAAGGCGGGGCCGGTGTTGCCGGTGTTGGTGGCCGAGGAG
>DASZOE010000390.1:0-1619 GCA_035550945.1 Acidimicrobiales bacterium | reverse complement strand
CCGCCGCGGGCGGGCTCACGGGGGCGGGCCGGCGGGGAGGCGGTGGGCGAGGTGACGAGCGGGAACTACTCGCCGGTGCTCGGCCACGGCATCGCCCTCGCCTTCCTGCCGCCGTCCTTCGAGGCGGGGGTCGAGGTCGCCGTCGAGGTCCGGGGCCAGGAGCTGGCGGCCCGGATCGTCCCGACCCCGTTCGTCGGGCGGAGGAGGGCCTAGGCCCGTGGGCCACTTCGTCCCCCACACCGACGCCGAGATCGAGGCCATGCTCGCCGACCTCGGCCTGTCGTCCGTCGACGAGCTCTTCGCGGCCGTCCCCGAGGTCCTGCGCCTGGCCGGCGGGCTCGACCTGGCGCCGGGCCTGGCCGAGGCCGACGTCCTCGACCGGGTCGCCGCCGTGGCCGGGGCCAACCGCCGGGTGGGTCGCGACCTGGTGTGCTTCGCCGGCGCCGGGGCCTACGACCACGACGTGCCCGCCGTGGTCCGCCGGGTGGCGTTCCGGTCCGAGTTCGTCACCTCCTACACGCCGTACCAGGCAGAGGTCGCCCAGGGCGTGCTCCAGGCCCTGTTCGAGTACCAGACGGTGGTCGGCCGGCTCTTCGGCATGGACGTTGCCAACGCCTCGCTGTACGACGGGGCGTCGGCCTGCGTGGAGGCCGCCAACCTGGCCGTGGCCGTCACCGAGCGGCCGACGGTGTGGGTGTCCCGGGGCGTCCACCCCCACTGGCGCCAGGTGATGGCGACGTACGCGGCGGGGACGGGCCACGACCTGGTCGACGTCGGACTGCAGGACGGCACGACGGCCTGGCCCGCCGACCCGTCGCCTTCGGGCCACGCCGGCCCGGGGGCGGTGCTCGTCCAGTACCCCAACCACCTGGGCTGCATCGAGGACCTGGGCGCCGCCGCCGAGGCGGCCCGCCGCTCGGGTGCCCTCCTCCTGGTGGCCGCCGACCCGGTGGCCGCCGGCCTCCTGCGCCCACCCGGGGAGTACGGCGCCGACGTGGTCGTGGCGGAGGGCCAACCCTTCGGCACCCCGCTGTCCTTCGGGGGCCCCTACCTGGGGATGTTCACCTGCCGGCGCGAGCACGTCCGTCGTCTCCCCGGGCGCCTGGTGGGGGAGACCGTCGACGCGGACGGGCGCCGGGCCTACGTCACCACCCTCCGGACACGGGAACAGGACATCCGCCGGGAGAAGGCGTCGTCCAACGTGTGCACCAACCAGACGCTCATCGCCGTGGCCTGCGTGGTCCACCTGAGCTGGCTGGGCACGGCCGGCCTGCGGGAGCTGGCCCTGCGCTGCGCCCGGGGGACGCGCTACGCGCGGGAGGCGGTGCTCGCCGTCGAGGGGGTGGAGCCCGTCGCCGGCGCCCCCGTGCTGCGGGAGTTCGCGGTGCGCCTGCCGGTGCCCGCGGAGACGGTGGTCGAGCGCATGGCCGAGGAGGGATTCCTCGCCGGCGTCCCCCTGGGCGAGGAGTACGGCCGCGGGCTGCTGGTCGCCGTCACCGAGCGCCGCACCCGCGCCGAGATCGACGCCTACGCCGCCGCCCTCGAGAAGGGGATCCGATGACGGGGCCGTCCGCCGGGCCGGCTGCCGGCGGAAGGGCCACCAGCGCCCCCCTCATGGG
>DASZOE010000389.1:0-2307 GCA_035550945.1 Acidimicrobiales bacterium | reverse complement strand
GGTGGCGTTGCCCTACATGCCCGCCCTCGACGGGCTTCGGGCGCTGGCCGTCATCGCCGTTCTCGCCTACCACGCCGACCTCCGTTGGGCCCAGGGTGGCTTTCTCGGCGTCGACGTCTTCTTCGTCCTGAGCGGCTTCCTCGTCACCGCGCTCCTGCTCACGGAACGGCAGCGTTTTGGGAATTTCTCGCTGGCCCGATTCTGGGGCCGCCGGGCCCGGCGACTGCTCCCGGCCGTGGCCGTGCTCCTGGCCGCGGTGGCCGTGGCCGTACCCCTGCTGGCGTCCGACCAGGGCTACCGGCTGCGCGGCGACCTGGGGGCGGCGCTGGCCTACGTGAGCAACTGGCGCCTCATCTTCGAGGAGCAGTCGTACTTCCAGGCGACAGGCCGCCCGCCCCTCCTCCAGCACCTCTGGAGCCTCGCGGTGGAGGAACAGTTCTACCTCCTCTGGCCGCTGGCCCTCGGTTTCGGCCTGCGCCGCACCGGCCGCCGTCGGAAGGTCGGCGCCGCCGCCCTGGTGCTGGCCGGCGCCTCCACCGTGCTGATGGCGGTCCTGCACGATCCCGCCGCCGACCCGTCGCGGGTGTACTACGGCACCGACACCCGGCTGGCGGCGCTGCTCGTGGGGGCCGCCCTGGCCTGCTACTGGCCGGCGCGCACCGCCAAACCGCGGCCCCGCGTCCCACACGCCGTCCTCGAGGTTGCCGGGCTGGCCGCCCTGGTCGGCCTCCTCCTCTGCGTCCGCGAGCTCCATCAGTACCGGCCCGGCCTCTACCGGGGCGGGTTCCTCGGCGTCGCCCTGCTCGCGGCCGTGATCGTGGCGGTGGGGGCGTCGCGCCGTCCCACGCTGCTCAGCCGCTTCCTCGCCCAGCCCCCCCTCGTGTGGCTGGGGAAGCGCTCCTACAGCGTCTACCTGTGGTTCTGGCCCGTCTTCATGCTGACCCGGCCCTACGCCGACGTGCCCTTCGGCGGGTGGCGCCTCCTCGTCCTGCGCCTGGCCATCACGCTCGGCCTGGCCATGGCGTCCTACCGCTTCGTCGAGGAGCCCATCCGCAACGGCGCCCTCAGCCGCCTGCGGCCCAGCCCGCGCCGGGGCGAGGGCCGCTGGCCCCTCCAGCCTGCGATCACCTGGGGCGTGGCCCTCGCCCTGGTCGTGGGGGCCATCGGGACGGGCGTTCTCGTGCAGCGCCGGGACGACCGGACCTTCGTGGCCACGGCCCACGCCGAGGTGGAGCCCGTGGCCGTGGCCGCTCCGAGCACCACCGAGGCAGCCACCACCACCATCGACCCCACGACCACCACGGTGGACGTCTCCGCCACGGTGGCGCCCGACGCCCCCCTGCCCACGGACCCTCCGCCACCCTCGGAGCCGCGCGTCGTCCACGCCCGGGTCACCGCGATCGGGGAGTCGGTGCTCTTGGCCGCCCGGCGGACCCTCGAGGCCTCGATCGTCGGGCTCGAGCTCGACGCCGCCATCGGGCGCCACACCAAGGACGCCATCGCCGTCGCCCGGGAGCGACGTGCCAAGGGCCAGCTCGCCGACCTGGTCGTCGTGCACGTGGGCAACAACGGCCCCGTCACCCCGGGCCAGTTCGACGACCTCATGGAGGCCCTGAGCGGCGTGGAGCGGGTCATCGTCGTCAACGTCCGCGTGCCCCGCCCCTGGGAGGGGCCGAACAACGAGGTGCTGGCCGACGGCGTGAAGCGCACGCCGAACGCCGTCCTGGCCGACTGGAACGGGGCGAGCTCCTCCCATCCCGAGGTGTTCGCCGACGACGGCGTGCACTTCGCGCCCGCCGGCGAGCGGCTCTTCGTCGAGCTCATCGTCTCGAACCTCTAGGCCGCTCCGCGCTCATCCCGGGCGCGGCGCGGGCCGCGGTCGCGGCGCTCCGCCCCCGGCCGGCTGGCCAGGAGGCCGGTCACGCCGACGGCGATCAGGAGGACGGGGAGCGCCCAGCGGGCCGACAGCTCGACGGCCTCCTCCATGAGGACCAGCAGCCCGAGGGCGACGAAGGCCACCCCGGTCACGAGCGACAGGCGGTCGAGCTCATGCCGGCGCACGCCGCACCTCCACCTGCCCGACGCCGACTCGTAGCCGGAGGACGAGGCGGCCGGCACCTTCCCGGCCCGCCTCCACCACCCGGCCCTTCGGCCCGATGCCCTCCCAGGTGCGGTCGAGCACGTCGACCGCCCCGAGCGTGGCCCGGGCGTCGACCCGCAGGCCGACGTCGGGAGGTGCCACCACGCGGAGCTGGCCGGCACCCACCGACGCCACCACCGTGACCGCCCTCCCGGACAGCTCGAGAG
>DASZOE010000388.1:0-21529 GCA_035550945.1 Acidimicrobiales bacterium | reverse complement strand
GTCCCCTTCTCAGTGGACTTGAGCCAGTCCCAGAAGCCGGTGAGCGCGGCGAACACGGACACGACGGCCCCGCCGATCAGGGTGAAGGTGGCGGCCAGGTAGAAGTCCCGGGCCCCCTCCTGGTCCTGGCCCGCGAACGAGATCAGGTCGAAGGCCGCGGCCAGCATGTAGGCGCCGACGGGGATGTCGGTCAGGGGTGGGTGAAGGGGCTTGCCGGCCCAGCCCCGCAGGCCCTTGAACTTGCGGCCCCGGAACGTCAGCGCGGGGCGAAACGAGAACTTGCGCATCACTCAGCCCTTCTTCGATCTCGGGGTCACGGTCACGCAGCACTCGCCGGGCTTGGGGTCGGAACGGGCGTCGAGGTCGCTGCCCCGCATGCCCTCCACCACGCCCTCGAGCAGAGCAAGGTTCATGCCGCACACCAGCTCACGATGAGTCTCGGACAGCGCGTGGAACGGGCAGTTGGCCAGGCGGATCGCCCGTCCCTCTCGCCGCGGTTCGTAGCCGTACCGATCGAGGACCTCGGCTAGGGCGGCGATCCGGCGCTCCCGGCTGGGGCGGCCACGGAGGTGGCCTGCCACCTGCTCGCCCACGGAGCGACCGAAGCGACGGCCGACTTCCGTTACCGAGTCTCGCGGCGCCTGGCCGCCTTCCTCCACCGCCTGCGCCAACAGCTCTGCGGCCAGGTCGTACGTGCGGGGGGGAAGGCTGACGGTGTGGTCAGACGACGACCGCCGATAGAGCTTGGCCGGACGGCCCGCTCCGGGCCCCGTGCGCCCGGTCAGCCGCCGGAACGTGGGCTCGAGGAGCCCGGCCTCCACCAGCTTGTCGAGGTGGAACGCGGCCAGGGCCCGCTGGACCCCCACCCCCTCGGCCGCTTCGTCTCTGCTGACGTCCCGCCGCTGGGCGGTGACGTAGCGATACAGCGCCCGCCGCACCGGCTCCTGAAGGGAGCCGATGGCCACGAGCTCGTCATCTGCCGCGGACCCGTGGCCCGGGTCGGCGGTCACGTCACTCACAACGCGTTTCCCTTCTTGCCCGGTGTGCCATGACGCCACTCTATCATGCATACTGATGTGCGATAGAGAGATGATCGCACCTGCCGACGGATCCTTCACCATGCGCTCCTCCCTCCCGGCTCGGTAACCGCGGAGACGGCTTGTAGGCCAATCGAGCGAGACGGCGACCCGGTGCGGTCTCAGTCGGGTCGACGCTGGGTCGTGCTCCGTTCCCGGGACGCGCGTCGCGGCCTCGCAACGGTCTGGTCACACCGGGCGGACGGAGCCTTGGCCGAGGCCCGACCTGGGCAGACAGTCAGCATGACGCTCGTGCCGGTTCTGTCCGTCGTGCACCCGGCAGCCCGGTGTGCTTGCCCCGGGAACGACCGCCCAGCCGGCGTGAGGAATGCGTGAGGCCCGGAAGCGACGATGTGGCTGTGCCAGGGCCAGACGGGGAGGCGCCCCGGCACACCAGGCGCGCTCGTCGCCACAACAGGAGGTAAGAACATGCCGACAGCTCGTCGGATTCTGGGGGTTGCCTGCCTGTCTGGCCGTCGCCATGGTGCTCAGCTCGCCGGGAACTGCGCTGGGGCACGAGACGGGTGAGCGGCTGCTGACGTTTGGCGCCACCGGCTCGGACGTCGCCCAGTGGCAGGAGCAACTGAACAGCTGGTTGCAGGTGGCGCGCACCGAACAGGGGCGCCTGGCGGTGGATGGGATCTATGGGCCCAGGACCGAGGCTGCGACCCGCGACTTCCAGTCCGCCCGCGGTATCGCCGTCGACGGCATCGTGGGCCCGCAGACGCGTGCTTCGATGGCCGACTTCCTCGCCGGCCAACGCACCGACCCGCCGCCCTCGGAGCCGACGCTCCTCACACGGGGCGACACCGGACCCGCCGTTGGGCTGTGGCAGGACCAGCTGAACAGCTGGTTTCAGTTGGCGCGCACCGAACAGGGGCGCCTGGCGGTCGATGGGATCTTCGGGCCCAGGACCGAGGCTGCGACCCGTGACTTCCAGTCGGCGCGGGGCATCGCCGTCGACGGGATCGTGGGCCCCGTGACCAGAGGCGAGATGGCGGAGTTCCAAGAGAACAAGCAGCCTTGAGCGCCGAGCTCACCGGTGATGATCAGGGCCGCGAGGGCGGCCCTGATCGCTTCTCCGGGGTGCGGCGTCGGGCCGACCGGACGCAGGTGCGGTACATCGGGGCGCTGGTGCTGGCGCTCGGCCTTGTTGCGGCGGCGTGCGCCGATGGTGGTGAATCGGCCCGCCCGCCGCAAGCGGCGACCTCGGCACCGCCGCCGCCCCGGGTGGATCGTGCGTGCGCCACACGCCAGTCGGAGCCCGCTTCCGAGGCGGTGCGAGGGGAGATCGTCGTGATGTCCCGAGCCGATCCACGCGTCCCCGGCAACCTCGAAGAAGACCATCGGCACTTCGTACTGACGCCGTGCGGAGACGTGCGGCTCGAGACGGCCACCGTCGTGAACGCCCACGACGCCGTCGAGGGCGCCACTCGGTCGCTCGTCAACTTCGACCAGATCGCGTCACGGGCAACCGTGATCTCCGGCGTCGCACCCGCACCTCCCGACGCCGCCCCCCTCACGTACGAGCAGCTGGGCCGGGCGCAGGCCGCGTACGTCCTGGCCGGCGTCGCCGCCGAGGATCCCCGGGTCGAGGACGTGGTCCACGACGGGCGGGAGGCATGGCGCGTCGTCACACCGGCTCGGGTGAGCAGCACCGAGCCCGAGGGCTCGGGCGACCGGCTCGAGATCGTCGTCGACCGGGAGACACGACTGGCACTTCTCGTACGCGAGACCAAGGACGGCGACCTCGTCCGCGAGCAGCGCTTCTTGAGCCTCCAGGAGGAGGCTCAGATTCCGCCCAGCCTCTTTTCGCCGTCGTTTCCGGACGGGGCAGAGGTGGAGCGGCTCGACCGCGGCTTCCGGCGGGTCGAGCTGGGAGAGGTCGCCGGCGCCGTTGGCTACCAGCCCCTGGCCCCGACCTGGCTCCCGGACGGCTTCGAGCTGTTGCACGTGGCCGTCGGCACCGAACCGGCGGCGAATGGGGTGAGGGTGTCAAACCCGCCGGCGCGAGACGTGACCATCCTCGAGTATGGCAACGCTTACAACTCGCTCGTGATCACCACCCGTCGCGCCACCAACGGAGACGCCTCGTGGTCGGATCCGCTCGCCACCGGTCCCGGCTTCGACGACGAGCACGAGACGGCCCGGATTGAAGGTGGCGTCATCGACGGCGTTGCGGCCGAGGTCCTGGTGGTACCGCGCACCGTCCCGCACCTCTGGGCGGCCGCGGACGGCCTCGTGATCACGATCGCTGGCGGGTTGAGCGAACAGCAGCTTCTCCGGGTCGCCGGTTCCCTGAGCCGAGCAGAGGGATGAGCAAGGCGCGCCGAAGCCGCCTGGGTCGTGCTCCGTTCCCGGGCGCGCGCCGCGGCCTCGCAACGGTTTGGTCACACCGGGCTGACGGAGCCTTGGCCGAGCCCCGACCTGGGCAGACAGCCAGCATGACGCTCGTGCCGGTTCTGCCCGTCGTGGTCGCCGGCGTCCCGATTCTGCTGTTGGCGCACCCACGCGCCACCGCCGGCGGCGGTCTGTGGTCCGTCGTCAAGCGTGCGCGTCGGTTGACGATGGCGGGAATGCCGCCCCTAGGTCGAACACCCGTTGGAGGAGGAGCATGACGACAATGAACACAGTTCTCATCGTGACGTTCGACCACCTCTCCCAGGCCCGAGAGGCGATGTCGGAGCTGCGGCGGCTCGACGGCGAAGACGCGGTCACGATCCGCGCTGCGGCGCTCGTCGTGCGAGAGGGCGACGGCCGGTTCTGGGTGCCGGAGGACGAGGAACGCATCGGGTTCGTCGGTACCGCCACGGGAGGCGCGATCGGCGCCCTACTGGGCGCCCTCGTTGGCCCCGTCGGCCTCTTGTTCTTCGGGGCGACCGGCGCGCTTGTCGGCTCCTTGGCCGACGCCGAGGAGGCCGACGTCTCCGAGGAGGTCCTCGCCAGCGTGACCGGACGGGTGCCGCCGGGGACGACCGCTGTCGTTGCCGACGTCGACGAGCCTTCACCTCGTGTCGTCGATTCGGTGATGGAGGCATCCGGAGGCCGGGTCAACCGGCGACCGAGGGCAGACATCGAGGCTGAGGTCGCGGCGGCCGAGGAGGCGATGCGGGCAGCGCAGCGCGAGGCGGCCCGAGTGCTTCGCGAGCGCCGCAAGGCGGCCGGCGAGCCGACCGTCGGTGACCGGCTACGTGAGATCAAGGAGAAGATAACGCCCGGTACCTGACCCGCCAGGACGCCCGTGGGAGAAGGCAAGCATGCTTCCGCTCGTCATCCTGATACTCCTGGTCGCCGCCGCCGGGGGTCGGCAGGTGCATCACCCGATCCCGTGCGAGCGGCTGTCGCTCTTGAGCCGACGGGGCGGCGCTTCTCGCGAGGGCGCCGATCCCGGCGGGTGGGCCTGATGGCGAGAACCCAGCGATGAGCGACTTCGCCGCCGCGCTCTGGGACGTCACGTACACCACGGCGTCATTGCTGTGGATGGCCGCCTGGGCGCTCGTGCTCGGCTACGGCTTCTCGTCGGCCATCCAGGTGTTCGTCAAGCCCACGGAGGCGGCGCGCCGTCTGGGCGGTGGGGGGGCACGGGAGGTGAGCATCGCCGCCGCCCTCGGCTTCATCTCGTCGTCGTGCTCATTCGCCGCCCTCGCCGCCACTCGGGCCCTGTGGACCAAGGGAGCGCGACTCGAGTCGGCGCTCGCTTTCATGTTCGCCTCTACCAACCTGGTCATCGAGCTCGGTGTGCTGTTGTGGATCTTCCTCGGCTGGGAGTTCGTCCTCGCCCTCTATCTCGGCGCCGCCATTCTCATCTCGGTGATGGTCGTGCTCGTGCGCCTGACCTGTCCTACACGCCTCGCCGAGGAAGCCCGCCGGCGGGCGGGCGAGGTCGAGGGCGGCGCGATGGACCCGACGGAAGGGCTGGAGGCGTCGTGGCGGGACCGCCTGCGTGACCGACGAGCGTGGGGCCGGGTCGGCGACCGCTTCGTCATGGAGTGGCAATGGCAGGCAAGGAGATCGCCTTCGGCTTCCTCGTCGCCGGCGCCATCGCCGCCCTCGTCCCCCGAACGGTGTTCGAGACGGCATTCCCCCGGATGGGCCCTGAGTGGCTGGAGGCCGTGGTGCACGCCCTCGTCGCCCCCGTCGCCGCGGTGCTCACCTTCATCGGGTCCATGGGCAACGGGCCACTCGCCGCCCTGCTTTGGGAGAACGGCGTCGCCTTCGCCGGCATCATGACCTTCCTCGCCGCCGACTTCGTCGTCCCGCCCAGCGTCAAGATCAACGCCAACTACTACGGCTGGCGCTTCTCGCTGTACCTGGCGGCCGTCTCCGCCACGGCCGCCGTCATCTCCGGCGTCGCGCTCCATGCCCTGTTCGCGACGGTCGGCCTCACGCCCCATCGCGACGTGAACCTGGCGCAGCGGGCTGGCTTCGAGTTGAACCACACGTTCTTCCTCAATCTGCTGGCGCTGGCCGTGACCGCCTTGCTCCTCAAGCTACGGCGCTCGTGGACGCAGCGGGAGCAAGGTCCGGCGGTGCGTCGGCGCTCGGCCGGCGCCTGACCCAGGTTGTTGCCAGAAGGAGACATTCCGCCTGCAGTCGCTGGGGTAGCCACTCTCAAGGGAGATCCGGAAACCGGGCTCCTTGCCTGGCGGCCTGCCGCGTCGGGCTGGTCACTCGCACTGCCGCCGAACATGGACGATCACGGAGGTCGAGATGGAGAGCGTCGTCGTCATCACCGTTCCCGACGCCGGAGAAGGACGGGAAATGCTGCGGGAGCTCCATGAGCTCGACACGCACGAGGGCTTCGATCTTGGCGCCGCTGCGCTGGTCGAACGGGCCGGGGACGGTCGCGTCAGCCTCCTCGACGCCGAAGAGAACCCTGCATTGGGCGCAACTGCGGCGGGGACCACCATCGGCCTTCTGCTCGGCGCTCTGACGGGGCCGATCGGCTTGCTCGTGGGCGGGGCGACGGGCGCCGCCGTGGGCTCGCTCGTCGACGTCGCCGACGACGAGGATTCCTGGACCGTGGTGAGGAGCGTCAGTCGAGCGGTTCCTCCGGGAAGGGCCGCCGTCGTGGCGGTCGTCGCCGAGTCCACCCCCGATGGGCTCGACGGCGTCGCCACGAGGGTCGACGCCACGCTGTGGCGACGTCCTCGTGCTGACGTCGAGCGGGAGTTGGCGGCGGCCGAGCAGGCCGTGATCGCGGCGCAGCGCGACGCGGCGCGCCGCCGGAGCATCGGTGACCGTCTCGCAGACGTCAAGGAAGCGCTGACCGGAAAGCGGTGAAGCGTCCTCCTGGTGGAACAGCCCGGGATCACCGAGCACCGGGCCGAGCTCGTGCCTCGAGGACCTGGTGGCGGGCCACACCCCGAGATTGGAGTCGCAGCTCCGGATGCTGCGGTCGAAGGTCCCGTCGCACGTGACGGGGCGTAGCTCCGGTCGGTGGGTCGCGCCGCAGACTGCGCGGTCGCGAACCGCGATCCCTCCTATGCCGTTCACCCTCGTTGTCGCGTGACCGGATTGTTACCGGTCGCCCCGTCGCTCTTTCCCGTCCGAGGGGAAGGATTGATGAATGGGAGAGCGCCCCGACATCCTCGACGGGAGTCGTTGGCAATGCCACAACGACAGGGGGACCTCATCGTCGTGAACAAGCTGTCGGAGGTACTCGACCGCCTCGAGCTACGCCTCGCCGAGCTGGAGGAGCTCGCCGAGCCGACTAGGACGTCGGTCTTCGAGCTCCTCGACGGCATCGACGCGCTCCACCGCCTGGCGCTCCACCGCCTGGCGGCGCTCGCGGACGCCGGCGAGCTCAGTCGCATCCGGGCGGAGGACCCGGCCGTAGAGTGGCTGTTCTCCGCCTACGGCGTGGGCGTCGACGAGCGTGAGGCGACAGAGGCCGCGCTTGCAGCCGTCCGCCCGTACATCCACTCCCACGGCGGGAGCCTCGAGCTGGTCGACGTGGCAGATGGCCGCGTCCGCCTCCGCATGGCGGGATCGTGCTCCGGCTGCACGGCCTCCGCAGTCACCCTCAGGCATGGAATCGAGGAGGCACTGCGGGAGCACCTTCCCGCCTTCGTGTCGGTGGAGGTGGAGGAGGATCACGACGCGGCACCACACCCGCCCCCCGGCGAGACCCTTGTCGAGCTCGGGCGCAAGTCCGCCTGACCGCCGATGGACGCGGGCGACCCCATCGTCGTCCTCCGACAGCGCGCCCTCAGCTACCCGCCGGCGCGATACCCGGTCCAGCACGCCACCGCCCAATTCCACCTCGGCCTGACCCTGACCCAGGCCGGTCACGTCGAGGAGGCCGACTCCGCCCTCGTAACGGCCGTCGAGCTCTTCGACCCGGAGCTGCTGCCGGCCGAGCACGCGGCATCCACCAACGCCCTCGGCGTCGCGCGGCGTGCTCGCGGACGGCTCGACGAAGCGGCGGAGGCCTTTCACCGGGCCCTCGGGGGCTTCGAGCGAGCAGGCAGGGCCCTCGAGCGCGCCGCCGCGCTCCACAACCTGGGGCTGGTCGAGGCGCAGCGCGGCCGGCCGGGGGACGCGGCGCGTTGTTTCGAAGAAGCGCGCAGCGCCTTCGCAGAGGTGGGGCATCCAGCGAACGCGGCGGCGGCGGCCCGTGAGCTCGGCGCCGCCCTGTTGGCGAGCGGCGACCTCGAGCGAGCGGCCACGACGCTGGCGGACGCCCTCGATCGCGCCGAGCGGGCGGGGGACATGGCCGGCGCCGGCGCAGCTGCCAACACGCTGGGGCTGGCCCATCTCGCCCGCGATCGGCCACGGGAGGCGGCCGAGGCCTTCCGCCGGTCGGCGGCGGCCCATCCGAGGCGCCTCCGTCGCGAGGGCTATGCCGTGGCCAAGGCGAACCTCGCCCTCGCCTGGCGGTGGGCGGACGAGCCGTCGCGGGCGCTCCTCGCCGCCGGCCAGGCGTTGGCCGTGCCCGACGCGCCACGTCCGGCACGGGAGGTTGCCCTCGAGGCTGCCGCGGGCGCCGAACCGGACGCCGGCGCCCTCGCCGTCGTGATGGTCGTGGAAGAGCCCGACGAGTGGCCAGGGACGGTGAGGGACGAGCTCAACCGGTGGCTCGATCTGGACGAGGCCCGTCGGGCCGCAGAAGCAGCGGCGTGGGTGCACGCCGTGCTCGACCATGGCGCCCCGACGGTCGACCTTGTGGCCGTCTGGTTCGCCATCGTCCTTGAACTTCCCCCCTCGGCGATGGAGGCTCTTCTTGGGGCATTGCTGCGGGCGGTGTCCGATCGGGCGGGCGCCGACCAGCAGGTGTTCAGGCGAGCGTCGGGAAGGGCGATGGCGACCTTCGCCGCGCCGCAGCTCCTTCGCCTGCAGGACACCGTCGAACGGCTGGCCGAGGAGGCCGGGGTCGCAGGGCCGTGGCGGTGATGGCGGACGACGTGGGCAGCGACGACCTGAGCCCGGAGGCACTGGAGGCGGCGCTCCCCGGTCGGCCGTTCCGCACGTATCCGGCGGTGCTCTCCACCGAGGCCGATGCAATGGCGTGGGCCCGGGCGGGCGGCCCCCACGGCGCGGTGGTCGTCGCGGGCTACCAGGCATCACCGCGGGGGCGGGCGGGCATCCCGTGGTCGGTGCCTCCGACCGGGGCGCTGGGGTTCTCGATGCTCCTGTGCCCAACGCTCGGCCCTGAGCGAGAGGGGTGGCTGTACGTGGTCGGACTGGCCGCGCTGGCGGACGTGTGCGGCGCGTTTTGCACGATCGCCTGGCCGGACACGGTACGTCGCGGGGATCGCGTCCTCGGGGAGCTGGCGGTACAGACCGACGTTGCTCCCGGCGGCGTGGGTTGGGCCGTGATGAGCCTTCTCATGAGGGACGCACCGTCACCGCGAGGCCCTCTCCTCGCTCGCCTCGTCGACGCCGTCATGTCACGTGCCGAGCAGTCGGCCGACGTCGTGCTGGCCGCGGTGCGTGCGCGCTGCGAGACGATCGGCGGGACCGTGCGGGCCCGCGTTCTCCCCCTTGGGCCCCGGGGGATCGTGGTGGAGGGCACGGCGACGGACCTGAACGACGAGGGATCGCTCGTCGTGCAGACCGCGCCCGACAGGTGCCAGCCGGTGCGCCCGCAGGACCTGGGAATGCTGGACGCGCGGTAACGGTCGCGTAACCAGCGGTTTGCCTGGTACCGGCGCCGGAAAACGACGATGTACGGGGTGCGCTGGCAGGGAGGCGGTGCCCGCGTCACGTTCCTCGGTCGCTTCGACGTCCGCAGGGAGGTACGCATGGCTGATCAGACACCGGCCCAGCGCCTGTTGGATGCGCTCGGTCCCGTTCACGGGTTCCACGGCGACGATCCCGACATCGGTGACTTCGGGCTGCCCAGCCGGGCCACGTCCGAGGTCATGCTCCAACCGCAGTCGACGCGGAGCCACCTCAGCCGCCTAGGACCGCTCGAGAAGATCCACGTCTTCTGGTTCGCAGGTATGAGCTGCGACGGCTGCACCGTGTCGGTGACGGGCGCAGAGAATCCCACCTTGGAGAGCCTGCTCCTGGGAGCGCACCCGGGTGTCCCCCGGCTCATCCTCCACAGCCCCTTGACCAACATGGAGTCGGGGCCGCATTACCTCAAGGCCCATGAGAAGGCCCTGAAGGGAGAGCTCGACGCCCCGTACGTCATCGTGCTGGAGGGCTCGGCGACGGACGAGACCAAGGCCCTGGAGACGAGCGACGGCCACTCCTGGTGGTCGTGGCAGGGGGAGGAGCCCTGGGGGCCGGACGCCGAGATGCGAGCCGTCAGCATCGACGAGTGGATCGCGCGCCTCGCCCCCGGAGCGGCGGCGGCCATCGCCATCGGCACTTGCGCCACGTGGGGCGGCATTCCCTCCGCCGACGGCAACCCGACCGGCGCGATGAGCCTGATGGACTTCCTGGGCAAGGACTACGTGAGCGCCTTCGGCCTCCCGGTGGTGAATGTCCCTGGCTGCGCACCGATCGGGGACAACTTCACCGAGACGGTCGCCGCCATCCTCTACTTCCTCCAGGGCTTCGGCCCCCTCCCCGAGTTCGACGACCTGGGACGACCGGCGTGGCTCTTCGGCGAGACGGTGCACCGCCACTGCGTGCGGGGCGCCTACTACGAGGAGGGCACCTATGCCTCCGAGTTCGGCGACAAGGAGTGCCTGGTCGAGATCGGCTGCTGGGGTCCGGTGGTCAACTGCAACATCACGTCCCGCGGCGCCATCCGTCACACCGGCGGCTGCATGAACGCCGGTGGCGCCTGCATCGGCTGCACGATGCCCGGCTTCCCCGACAAGTTCACGCCGTTCTACAAGGCGCCTCCCGGTTCAACGGTGTCCACGACCGCCTCCCGGATGCTCGGCACCTTCATCCGCCCCATGCGCCAACTGACCAACGACCACCTCAACCGTGAGGTGCGCTGGGACGTCCACGACGAGACCCCCACCGCGTGGGTGCGATCCGATCCACAGACACCGCCGGAGAAGGTGATCCACCACTTCTACGACAAGTTGCGCCGCTCGTCGGACACGGCCAAGCACAAGGAGCGACCCTGGGGCAAGCGCGACGAATGGACCTACGAACGGGAGCCGGAGGTCGAGGAAGCGCTTCCTGGCGGCTCGAGGAGGTGAGCTGATATGTGCTTCAAGAACCTGCCGGTCGCCGTCGACGCCCGGGGGCGGACCCACCTGAGCCAGGGCTCGAACAGCAACAGCGCCGGCGACAACGAGCGTCCCTATGCCGTCACCGCCGCCGTCCCCCGCAACAACCTCACCGCGACCGTCGACGAGGGCCAAGTGCAGCGGCTGATGGCCCGCAACGGCCACATCGTCAACAAGAACATGGACCCGGTCACGCGCGTCGCAGGGGCCCTCGCCGTGGACGTGACCGCCGACCTCGAGCAGGGCCGGTACCTCGACGCCCACGCCCAGGCCACGCTCTTCCGCGGCTACGAGGTGATCCTCATGGGCCGCGACCCTCGTGATGCCATCTTCGTCGCTTCCCGGGCCTGCGGGGTGTGCGGCGGCGTCCACTCCCACGCTGCCGCGTACGCCATCGAGATGGCGATGGGTCTGGCCCCGCCGCCGCTCGGAACGATCGTGCGCAACATGCAGGAGGCAGCCGAGATGGGCTACGACAATCCGCTGCACCTCTACCTGCTGGCTGGCCCCGACTACTCCGCCGACGTCGTGAGGGCGACCAACCCCGATGTGTGGGAGAAGGCCAAGAAGTGGGAGTGCCCCAACGCCGCTCACCACGAGTTCCGCACCATGGCCGACCTGATGCAGGCGTTGACGCCGCTGACCGGGCACCTGTACCACGAGGGCCTCAACTTCACCCGTCTGGCGCGCGAGATGTTCTCCATCCTGGCCGGGAAGTACCCCCATCCCCAGACCGTTGTCCCCGGCGGCGTCTCCTCCACCATCACCCTCGAGAGCCTGAACGAGTACCACGCCAAGATGGGACGGATCTTCGACTACGCCCAACGGCTGGTGACCATCTGGGACGACCTGGCCGAGTTCTTCTACGAGGCCGACGAGCGCTACAAGCTGGTCGGGAGCCGGCCGATGAACCTCATCGACGACGGCTACTGGGACGATCCCTACGCCTACGACGCGACGTACTCCAACTGCAACGAGTGGGGCGAGAAGCGGTGGTCGACGCCCGGCGTCATCGTCGACGGTGAGCTGCTCTCCACCCGGTTCACCGACATGAACGTGGGGTTGGAGGAGTTCGTGGAGCACTCCTACTACGACAGCTGGGACGGTCAGCGCTTCGCCAGTGATCCCCTCGGCAACCCGCTGAGCCCGTTCCACCCCTGGAACAAGCAGACGCTGCCCAGGGCCGGGCCCAAGAGCTTCAAGGAGAAGTACACCTGGGACTGCACGCCGCGCTGGGACCGGCGCGTGGTCGAGGCCGGCTGCTACGTCCGCCTGTTCAACACCGCCATGGCCCAGAAGCTCCCGAGGAACGACTTCATCGAGGCCACGGGCCACGGCCTCAAGATGCACATCCCCCAGGGCCAGACGTCCGAGGAGGACGTGGAGTGGCGCGTGCCCGAGGTGTGGAACGCCTTCGAGCGCAACCGCGGCCGCGCCTACCACTATCTGTTCTCTCAGCTCGTCGGGTTCATGAGCCTGCTACAGGGGTACGACGAGCTCCGCAAGCAGGGGAAGGTCAGGCTCGACGACCAGCCGCGCGTCGCCGCCGTGCCGCCAGAGGAGCTCGAGAAGCACTTCCCGAAGGGCGAGCGGCTCGGCGTCGGGTGGTGGGGCGCCGGGCGCGGCTGGCTGACGCACCACCTGGTGATGGACAACGGCAAGATCACCAACTACCAGATCTGCACGCCGTCGACGATCAACGCCTCGCCCCGCGACCCCTGGGGGCAGCTCGGCCCCTACGAGGAGGCGGTGGTCAACACTCACATCATCGAGGAGGTCTCTGAGCCGGCGGAGTTCACCTCCATCGACATGCTCCGCACCATCCGCAGCTTCGACCCGTGCATGCCGTGCACGACCCACGTCGACACCGGGGCGGGGACCGTCGTGCGTGAGGTCAACACCTGCTCCTGCGGCGCGGATTGAGCCATGATCCTCGTGGGCGGCGTCGGCCAGCTCTGGCAGGGGGACCTCGACCTCGGCCGGCGTGCAGCCGAGCGTCTGGCCCTCGAGTTGGCCGGTCCCGACGTGTACGTCGAGGACCTCTACTACGGCGCGGTGGCGGTGGCGCAGCGTCTCGACGAGCTCCGGCCGGAGGCGCTCGTCGTCGTCGGGGCGACGAGTCGGGGGCGGCCGCCGGGCATCGTCGAGGTCCGCACGGTCGCCGTCCTCAGCCTCGCCGAGGACGCGGTGCAACTCGCGGTTGCCGACGCCGTCACCGGCTACGTGGCGGTCGACCTGCTCCTCGAGGTCGCCGGAGGGCTCGGCGCGCTGCCGCCCGTCACCGTCGTGGTGGACGTGGAGCCGGCGACCGTCGAGCCCGGTGACGACCTGTCCCCCGAAGCGACCGCCGCCCTGGAGCAGGCGATGGACATGGTGCGCGCCGAAGTGGCCGCTCTCCGACCGGCGGGACCGGATGGGAGCGCCTCGTTCCCGGCGACTGCGGGATGAGGCGCGAACGGCGAGCAGCGGGCGCTGGTGACTGGTCGTTCCTGTCGCGCGCGCCGGACGTCGTTCACCGCGACCAGGCGTCGTTGTCTCGTCCAGTGGTCGTGCTCGAGACGTGACAGCCCTGGCAGCCGAAGAGGAGCGCCGGTCCATTTGCGTTCTCTGCGCCCGGGCGGCTGGGAGGGAAGCGCGATGAGGCGGGGGGCCGCCATCCTCTCGGCCCTGATCGGTCTCGCCCTCGGCGGATGCGCCTACCTGGGCGGCGAGGTCGAACCCTACCGGCCGCCGGCCTACTACCCGCCACCCGGGCAGGCCAGGGTCGACCCCGTGGCGGTGGGCCGGCACCTGTATCTGAGGGACTGCGCCTTCTGCCATGGCAACGACGGCCAGGGGACAGCGCGGGCCCCGAGCGTGATCGATGCGACCAACGGTCCGGCCCTCACCGACTTCATGCTGCGCACCGGACGGATGCCCGTGAACGCTCCTAGGGATCCGACCACGCATTCCGAGCCGACGTACGGCGAGGAAGAGATTCGAGCCCTTGTGCGGTACATGGAGCGGGAGTTTCCGACGCCTGGTCCCGACATCCCTCGGGTCGACCCCCGTGGCGGCGACCTCTCAACCGGCCAACAGCTCTACCAGGCGCACTGCGGGGCGTGTCACGCCACAACTGGGATCGGCGGCGCCATGCTGACGCAGAGGGGGCGAGAGAGCGTCGGGGGGACGGCGGGAATCATCATCCCCGGCTTCGAGCACTCCGACGCCCTCGAGATCGCGGAGGCCGTTCGCACGGGGCCTGGAACGATGCCCGTCTTCACGCGGAGCCTGATCAGCGACGAGGAGCTGGACTCGGTGGTGCGGTATGTGCTCTACCTGAAGGACCCGAATGACGTCGGCGGGGCGCCGCTCGGCCATGTCGGGCCCGTGGTCGAGGGTGCCGTCGGTTGGTTGATCGGCCTTGGGGTCCTGTTGGTCGTCATTCGCTGGATCGGGACGAAAGCAGGCGAGCGGCCATGAGCACCGTCTCCGGCGTCATCTCAACGCCGTCGGCGTGTCCTCACGGACGTTCCGCCGGGTCGACGAGTGCCGACGTCATGAATGCTGCCCAGGTGCGGGCCGGGATCGTCCCGCCGTAGACCCTTGCCTGCCCGTTGATGTGGGTGAGGGGCCGCTGGGAATCGGCGTAGCCCATCCACACCGCCGTCGAGAGGTTCGCGGTGAACCCCGCGAACCAGGCGTCGGTGTGGTTCTCGGCAGTGCCCGTCTTGCCCGCGGCCGGCACGGGGATCTCGGCTGCGGTCCCCGTTCCGTACTCCACCACGTCGCGGAGAGCTTCGGTCACCCTGTCGGCGACAGCGGCGGCAAGCACTCGGCGACCGCGTCGAGCCGTATTGTCCTCGAGCACCTCGCCGTCCGCCGCCGTGACCCTCACGACGGGCGAGGCCGGCAGCCGGACGCCGCGGTTGGCGAACACGCCGTAGGCGGCGGCCATGGCGAGGGGCGAGACCTCGGCGGCACCGAGAGCGAGGCTGGGGCCGTACGGCTCGCCCTCGGCACGCTTCCCGTCGGAGGGGACGGTCGTGACCCCCAGCCGGTGGGCCAGCTCGGCCGTGTCCTTCACGCCCACGTCGCGAACGAGCTGGGCGAAGACCGTGTTGACCGAGTGGGCAGTGGCGCGTTTCAGGCTCATTCGGCGGTAACCGCGCCGTCCGGCGTTGGCAACGGTGCAGCCGGCGCCTCGGCACGAGGGGAATCGGTAGCGGGCGGGCGCCCGGTAGACGGTGCGGAGGGTCCTCCCCTCCTCCAAAGCCCGTGCCAGCACGAAGACCTTGAACAGGGAACCAGGCTGGCGTCCCGACCCGCCGCCGTCGACACAGAGGTCGTCACCCTCGGGGTCGTCGACGCAGTTCCCCAGCGCCAGGTTGACCTGGGAGCGTGTGAAGTCCCGCCCGCCGACGAGCGCCCTGACCAGCCCGGTGCGGGGGTCGATCGAGACCAGCGACATCTCCAGGGGCGGGTCGGTGCCGGCGAGGGCGTCGGCGGCGGCCGACTCCGCCAGCGCCTGGAGACGGGGGTCGAGGCTCGTCTCGACTCGCAGGCCGCCTTCGAAGACCTTGGTCTCCCCGTAGCGTGCCACCAGGTAGCGCGTGACGTAGTCGACGAAGTACTGGTGCTGCCCCCGGTCGGAGCGGGGTGGGTGCACGAGAGTCGCGGGACCGTCGGGGGGGTCGCCGTCGGCCACCAGGGTGACCCGCTCGTCCAGCGCCGCCCGGTAGTGCTCATCGGCGATGCGGTGTTGGTCGTACATCCGTTGGAGGACGACGCGCCGCCGAGCGTCGGCTCGGTGCCTGTTCGAACGCGGGTCGAGCAGCGTCGGGGCTCTGATCATTCCGGCGAGGAGCGCGGCCTCCGAGAGCGTCAGCTCCGAGACCGGCTTCCGGAAGTAGGTGTCGGCGGCAGCGCCCACGCCGTAGGCACCGCTGCCCAGGTACACGGTCGAGAGATAGCGATGGAGGATCTCGTCCTTCGAGAACTCCTGCTCGACACGGCTCGCCAGCACCGCTTCGCGCAGCTTGTCAGTGAAGCTCCGGTCCCGGTCGGTCATGTACGCCTGCTTCACGTACTGCTGGGTGATGGTCGACCCTCCCTGCACTATGCGTCCCTCGTTGAGATTCACCCACAGGGCCCGAAGCACCGAGCGGAAGTCCACGCCCTGGTGGGAGTAGAACCGGCGGTCCTCTACCGCCAACACGGCGTCCTTCACGACCGTTGGGATGTCGCCCGGTGGCACGGGAATGAACCTCTCGAAGGCGCGGAGGGCGGCGATCTGTCTGCCGTCGGCTGCGTAGATGCGGGTGATCGGGGAGCCGGGACCGCGCTTCTCCGCCGGCAGGGTCCCGGCGGGCACCGAGACCAACGCCGCTGCCAGCACGGCGATGACGACGACCGGTGCGCCGACACTGGACACGGCGAGAGGCACGACGGCTCGCCTCAGGCGGGCGCGCTTCGTCTCGTCGTCACCGATCCCCGGGGCCACCTCCTTGCCCTACCGCAAACCGTCGGTTGCGACCGCCGTGTCGCAGGATCGTGACCCAACCGTTGACTGAGTGACAGCGACGACCTGCTCTCTGCAGCCAAGTCGCCCGTCAGCTGCGTACGGCCGACCGCTCCATCCCCGAGTTGCGGCCCACGCTACCGATGGCCGCCAAGAGCAGCGAGGGCCTGCCCCCGAGGGAGTTGACGAAGATCGTCGTCACGGAGACGGCCATGGCGATCATCGCCCACACCGGGTAGACGAGCCCGGTCGCCGCGGCCGGGATGCCGACCCCGTTGAACAGGAAGGCGAGGGCGACGTTCTGGCGGACACGCCGGTAGCTCGACCGGCTGATGTGGTGGGCGACGAGCACCGCCGACAGGTCATCGCGCAGGATGATCACGTCGGCCGACTCGACCGCAATGTCGGTGCCGCCGCCCATGGCGACGCCGACGTCGGCCTGCATGAGGGCGGGGGCGTCGTTGATCCCGTCGCCCACCATGGCCACCCGGGTGCCGTCGCCCTGCAGCCTTCGCGCGATGTCCGCCTTGCCATCGGGGAGCACCCCGGCGTGCACCTCATCGATGCCGCCGCGCTGGGCGACGGCCCGCGCCGCCCGTTCGTTGTCGCCGGTCACGAGCACCACACGCATCCCTGCCGCCCGCATCTGCGCCACCGCGTCCACCGCATCGGCGCGCAGCTCGTCGCCCAGGCCGATGGCACCGACCAGGGCACTGTCCACCGCCACCGCGGCCACTGTGCGGCCCGCTTCCTGCAGCGCCTCCACTGCTCCCGCCAAGCGGTCGACGGAAACGCCCCGCTCGACGAGGAACTCGGGTCGGCCGACGAGCACGTGGCGGGACCCGACTCGGGCCTCGACGCCGAAGCCGGTGACCGAATCGAACTCGTCGGGGTCGCCCACGACGAGCCCACGGGCCGCCGCGGCGTCCACGATCGCCCGGGCCAGGGGATGCTGGGAGGGCCTCTCGGCAGCCGCGGCGAGGGCGAGCAAGTCCTGCTCGGATACGCCGCCGCCGACGGGCATGACCTCTCGCACAGCGGGGCGGCCCTCGGTCAGGGTGCCGGTCTTGTCGAGCAGGGTCACGCCCACCTGCCCGAAGGTCTGGAACGCCTCGCCGGTGCGCATGATGATGCCCTGGTCTGCCGCTTCGCCGGCGCCGCGCACGATGGCCAGGGGGGCGGCGATCCCCACCGCGCAGGGGTAGCCCATGACCAGCACGGAGATCCCCGCGAACACAGCGCGGCGCACGTCGGGTTCGCCATCGACGATGGCGGTGACAAGCAGCCAGGCCAGCAGGGCGGCGGCGGCGACCAGCAGGACGGTGGGGGTGTAGACGCGCAGGACCCGGTCGACCAGGTGCAGGATGCCGGGCTTGAGCGCCCTGGCGTCCTCGACGTGGCGGACCACCTGGGCCAGGAAGCTGTCGGCCCCCACGCGGGTCACTTCGACCAGCAGGGTGCCGTCGCCGTTGATGGACCCGCCGATGATCTCGTCGCCGACGGAGCGCTCGGCGGGGACCGGCTCGCCCGTCACCAGGGAGAGATCGACGGCGGAGTGGCCCCGTTCGACCCGCCCGTCCACCGGGATGCTCTCGCCGGGGCGGATCCGCACCAGACCCCCGACCTGCACGTCGGCGATCGGAACGTCGCGCTCGGTACCGTCGCTCACGACTCGGGCCGTCTCGGGCTGGAGGTCGAGGAGCTTCTTGACCGCCTGGCTCGAACGGGTCTTGACCAGGAGCGAAAGCCACTCGGAGAAGATGTGGTAGTTGGCGACCAGGACGGTGACCGCGAAGAACGGCGCTGTCGGGTAGTCCTCGAGGATGCCGGTCAGACCGATCATGCCACCGGCGATGCCCGCAAACGCGCCCACCTCCAACAGGACGTGCTGGTTGAGGATGCGACGCCTGGCGGACTGGTAGGCCATGCGGAGGATGTGTGGCGCGACGCCCAGCACGACGAACAGCGCCAGCCCGCCGGTGATCCAGCCGGCGGCCGCCTCCTCGATGAGCCCCGCGGCGCGACCCGCGACCACGGCGCCGGCGGGAGCGATCAGGGCGAGCGCGCCGCCCAGCGCACGCCCCCGTCCAGCGGGTCGGAGGATGGCGTAGGCGACCGGCGCCATCAGCGCGAACACCGACAGCGGCACGAGTACCGACCAGGCGCCGGTGACATTGGCGAAGAGGGCGATGGCGGCCAGGCTGGCGGCCACCGCGACCAGGAGGCGCTTCCCCTCCCGCACGAGGTCGGCTTCCTCCTCCTCGAACGGGCGCAGCTTGCGGGGGTCGTAGAGGTCGTAGCCGATGTCGCGCAGGGTGGTGAGGATGTCCTCGGGGCGGACCTGGCTCGGGTCGTAGTCGACGAGGGCCTGCTCATGGGTGAGGCTCACCGCGACCTTGTCGACGCCGGGGCGGCGTCCGAGGGCCTTTTCGATGGTTCCGGTGCACAGCGAGCAGTGCAGTCCCGCGATGCGGGCCCGGATGCGGGCGCGGCCCTCGAGGTTGCTCGGCTCTTCGGACCAGAGCGCTTCGGCCTCGGCAGCGGTGGCGGTCACCGTCCCGGTCGAGCCAGGCGGGCGCCCCGACCGGCCGCCGGGGGGTGGGGGTGCGTGGCTCATGTGTCTCCGCTTGTCCTCACGACTGTTGGGGCAACGTTCATCCAACAGCTTCCCGCCGCTGGAAGGTCAAGCAACCGGCCGGGACGCCCGGCGGCAGTGGGATGGAAGGCCCACCATCCGGCGAGAAGGCCCGACGGGGACCATGGTCATCGTGCTCCGGCGGCCGTCGGTTCGCGACGCTCGCTGTTGGTCGCGAAGCGCTCGTGAGTCGGGAACCGCCGGGAACGAGGCGTGAGCAGGGCGTGGAGGAAGCCGGCGGCCGAGAGCACGACCAGCAGACCAGCGCCCGCGTAGGCGACGGTGGCGACCTGGTCACCCTTGGCCCCGAAGACGCTGAACCCGTAGGAGGTGAGCAGCAGGCCGCGCAGCGTCTCACCCTTGAAGAGGGTTTCGCGGCTGGCGGTCACGTCCTGCAGCTGCTTCTGCAGGTCGGCCAGACCCGGGTCGTCGGCCTTCTGGGCGGCCGCGATGCGCGCCCGCAGGTCCGTCTGCACCTCGCCCAGCTCGGCGTAGGTCTTGCCATTGGCGGTGCTCGCCACGTGCAGGCCGATGAACTCGTTGGCGTAGCACTCGGCCTGCTTGCCGGTGCTCAGGAGCTGGCCGGCGTAGCGGACCACGCACTCGGACTTGCGCTCGTCGGCGGTGAGCTCGGCAGCGGACTTGAAGGTGATCTTCTGCGCCCGCAGCTGGTCGCTCACGTAGTCCTTGGCGAAGTTGGCGTTGCTGGTCAGCACGACGCCCATCACCAGGAGCACCGCGGCGAGGGCCACGCCGCCGCAGCTGAAGATCAGATCGAGGGTTCTGCGCTTCACGTCGTTCCTCCTCAGATCGGCGGTGGCCGTTCGCAAGACCGAGACACCGCCGTGAGCGGTGGGCTCACGGCGGTGGTCGGCGAGCGGGCAAGCAGCCGAACGGGTCAGGCGGCCTTGGCCGCGGGGGTCGTCCGGACGGGCAGGGTCAGGACCTCGGCCTCGGCCCCCTTCAGGACCCGCTGTTCGGCGTTGCGCAGAGCCTGGACGTAGACGCCCTCGCCGTTGGGGTAGGCGGTCTTCCACTGCATCGTGGTGCCGCTCGGCATGGCACCGGCGATGGACAGCGCCGGACCGTTGTGCGGGCGACGCCGCGCCAGCGGTGCCGTCACCGCCGCGTCGGGGTTGACGTAGGCGGTCTTCCAGTGGACCATCTCGGGCTCGCCCGGCATGGCACCGGCGATGCTGAACACGGGGCTGCTGTACGCGCTCATCTGGTCTCTCCTCTATCTCGGGCCACTTGCCGGGCCGGAGGATCGGTGGACCCTCCTCCTGCAGTAGGCCACGAGGGAGGGACGCCCGGGCAGGGTCAAAGGTCCCGACCGCCAAGGACAAAGGGCGGTCGAAGGTAGGGCTGGACGGCAGTGAGGGACCTTCGCCTCTGGTGGCGATCCCGTCGGCGACCCGATGATCGGGCATGGCCGAGAACGTCTTTCCCCTCGCCCACCTCCAGAGGACGTGCCCGTCGTGCCGTCGGAACCACCTGACGCCCGTCCCCACAGAGGAGTCCGTCAACCTCCTGTGCCCCGCCTGCGGTGCCTGCTGGCACGCCGATCACGCTTGGTTCTGCCGAGTCGATCCGGCCGCCTGTCCCGGCTGCCCGGCCAGGGGCCTCTGCCTGCCCGAGACGGCGGCGGACAGGACTCCGGTCCCTGCCTGACGTCGCCGGGGAGACGCAGAGCCGCGCAACCTGCACCCGCGCCTGACGGGTAGTGGCCGTTGCCGGGCATGGGTGCGAAGACTTTTCATACGGGCCCGCCCGCGCTTGCGGCCGCTCATACGTTGTGGTTCCATGCATGTCGCTGCTAGCTATGGAGGGCGGGCGTGCACATCGACAAGGACCTGGTGGCGGCGTCGGCGACGCCGCTCGTGCTGGCGATCGTGGCCGAGGGTGAGAGCTACGGCTATGCAATCCTGAAGCGGGTGCGTGAGCTTTCCGGCGGTGAGCTCGAGTGGACCGACGGGATGCTCTATCCGCTGCTCCACCGCCTCCGCCGGCTCGGATACGTGACAACGGAGTGGCGGACGCCACCCGGAGGGCGTCGCCGCAGGTACTACGCGATCACCGACGAGGGACGCGCCGCGCTCGCCGAGCAGCAACGGCAGTGGGTGACCGTCGCCCGTGCGTTGGGTGACGTCTGGCGAGGCTCCGGTTGGCTCCCGACGGCACTCGGCGAGGCGTGACCCTATGGACGGCGTGGAGTCACAGATCACCGAGTGGCGCACCTACGTCGCGAAGGGCCCGGCCGTCAACGGCCGCGAACAGGGCGAAGACGAGTGCCTCGAAGCACCCGCTGGACGGGCGCGCCGGCTCCTCTTCACCCCCCAGGACGAGCTGTTTCCACAGTCGACCCCTGTGCTCGCGTGAAAACTCCCGGGACAGGGTGTCGAGGTCCCCCATCCGCTTCACGGCAACGAGGAACGCCTCATCGCCTCTGAGGCCGGCCGCGTCCAGCTCGGCGATCTGGTCGCGAAGATGAGCCTCTAGCTCATCAACGTCGCGGCCGTTGACGGCCGGGCCCTTCGCGCCGTAGGTGCGCCACTCGGTGATCTGTGACTCCACGCCGTCCATAGGGTCACGCCTCGCCGAGTGCCGTCGGGAGCCAACCGGAGCCTCGCCAGACGTCACCCAACGCACGGGCGACGGTCACCCACTGCCGTTGCTG
>DASZOE010000387.1:0-1773 GCA_035550945.1 Acidimicrobiales bacterium | reverse complement strand
GGCCCACTCGGCCCGCTCGTGGCTGGGGCGCAACGCCGTGCACCGCCTGGCTCCCGTCCTCGCCGCCCTCGCCGCCCACGAGGCCCGGCGGGTGATCCTCGACGGCTGCGAGTTCCGTGAGGGCCTGCAGGCCGTCCTCGTACAGGGCGGGGTGGCCGCCAACGTCGTCCCCGATCGGGTGCTCCTCACCCTCAACCACCGCTTCGCCCCCGACCGCACGCCGGAGCAGGCCGAGGACCACGTGCGGTCGGTGGTGGGCGAGGTCGACGGCTTCGAGGTCGTGGACCTTGCCCCCGGCGCCCTGCCGGCCCTCGGCCACCCGCTCCTCACCGCCCTGGCCCGGGCCACCGGGCAGCCGCCCCGGGCCAAGCTCGGCTGGACCGACGTCGCCCGGTTCGCGGCCCGGGGGGTCCCGGCCACCAACTTCGGCCCTGGTGACCCCAGCGTGGCCCATGCCGCCGGGGAACGGGTCGAGCGCGTCGAGCTGGAGACCGTCCACCGGGTGCTGCGCCAGCTCCTGCAGGGCGACCTCGTCGAGGCCGACGCCGGCGACGGCGCCGGAGCGGGGAGGATGTGACGGTGCGCGCCCACCGCCCGATCCGACGTGTGCTCGCGCTGGCCTTCGCGGTCGTGTTCGCGGGCGCCGCCGCGGCTGGCGGGCAGGCGGGGGACCCCTTCTTCGAGCGCCAGTGGAACCTCGACACGATCGGCGCCGCCCAGGCGTGGGAGAAGGGCACCGGCAAGGACGTCCTCATCGGGATCGTGGACACGGGCGTCGAGTCGTCGCACCCCGATCTGGTCGGCAAGGTGGTGGCCTCGGCCACCTGCCTGGAGGGGCCGTGCCAGGACGGCGGGGGCGAGGACGACAACAGCCACGGCACCGAGGTGGCCGGCATCGCCGTCGCCGTCGCCGGGAACGGCAAGGGCCTCGCCGGCGTGGCGCCCGACGCCAAGCTCCTGGTGGCCAAGTCCCTCGACTCCACCGGCGCGGGACGGGTCGACGACATCAACGCCGGGATCCGCTGGGTGGTCGACCGGGGGGCGAAGGTCGTCAACCTGAGCCTGGGCGACCCCGACTTCCTGCTCACCAGCATGGTGGGGACGCCGCTGCGCCCGGGCATCGAGTACGCGTGGACGCGGGGCGCGGTGCCGGTCCTGGCGTCGGGCAACTACCGGGTGGGCGTCGTGGACACCGGCGCCTCCAACTACGGCGACCTCAACGCCCTGGTGGTGACGGCCACCGACCGGCGGGACGCCACGCCCCAGTACTCGAGCGCCATCGGCACCGCCAAGTGGGGCATGGCCGCGCCCGGCGGGGCGGGCTCGCCTGGGGGCCCGGACAACAACGTCATCACCACCGGGCTGGGGGGCAGCTACGAGACGGTGGCGGGAACGTCGGCCGCCTCCCCCCACGTGTCCGGCGCCGTCGCCGTGCTGCTGAGCATGGGCTTGAGCCCCAGCGCGGCGGTGCAGCGGGTGCTCTCCACGCTCGACCGGGGTTCGGACTGCGGGCCCGGGTGCCAGGGCCGCCTCGATCTGGGGGCGGCGGCCGCGGGCGGCGGCCCACCCGCGACCCTGGCACCTGCCGAGCCACGCGACACCGAGGACCGGCCGGGAGCGACCGGCGAGCGCGGGCAGCCCGTGTCCGAGCCGCTCCTCGAGGCCCGCCGGCACCGGACCCCGGGTGCGGGTGACGACGACCTGAACCCGGTGGCCGTGGCCGTGGCCGGCGCGCTGGTGCTCGGCGCGGGGGCGGGGGTGGGGGCGGAGTGG
>DASZOE010000386.1:0-2082 GCA_035550945.1 Acidimicrobiales bacterium | reverse complement strand
CCAGTACATCATCGCCTTCGGCCAAGTAACCAAGAACGTCGATGACGCACCGGTACTCCGCGACGGACTAAAGCGGCATGTCTGAAGGAGTGGGTTTCGTCAAGACAGCGCTCCTCGAAGAGGAGCACCATTAGGGGTTCTGACATCTGGCGCGTGACAGAGTGATCGCCGCAAAGGCGCGCGTGGTCAGCGGTCGAGCCGTTGACTTTCACAATGGGAGGGGAAGCCCTTCAGGGCTTCCTAGGTGCCCCTCCGGTCTTGGCCGGCGGGACGCTGCGCAGGTCGTCTCCAGGTCCCCACGGGTGGTGAGGGTCAGGCCAGGCCGAAAGCTCGGCTGCCTGGTCATGTCTTCGCCGGGCCCCGTCGCCGGGTCCGAGCATGGAGCGATCCGGCGCAGCCAGCAGCGCTCAATCACTTATTGACGACCGCGCCCGAAGGAGGTCATGCCGCTTCCCGAGCTGGTCTGCTGGCTGCGTCCGAGCTGGCTCAGCCTCCTTCGGCGGGCGCGAGGCAACGGATCTCCCCATCACGCAGGCCGTAGTAGACGAGGCGGAGCACTCTGCGGGCCGCGGCGACGCGGCCGATGTTGCGACCCCGCCGCTCGGCGATGCGGCGGTAGTCGGCCTTGATCTTGTCCCCGCCGTGGTTGCGGCTGATGGCCTCCACCGCGGCCCACCGCACGTGCTTGGAGCCCTGCTTCGTGATCGAGCCCCGGCGGACCTTGGTGTCCGACTCCCGGTGACGAGGGGTGAGCCCCGCCCAGGCACAGAGCTGGTCGGCGGTCCCAAAGCGGCGTGCATCGCCGATCTCGGCCACGAACACCGCGGCCAGCACCGGGCCGACGCCGTTGATGACCTGGATCGCCTTGTAGCCACGGTCGTCTTTGAGCCGCAGGTGAATGCGGCGGTCGAGGATCTCGACCTCCCGGCCGTAGAGCTCGATCAGGTCACGCAGCGACTCGAGGCGCAGGGAATAGGCCATCGGCAGCTCGAGGGCGTCGAGCTGGGCCGTCCCCGCCGGCCCCCACATCGAGCTCCACGCCGGCACCACGCCGTTCTTGCCCATCACGGCATGCACCTGGGCCTTGAGGCCCGAGCGCAGCTGGGTGAGCTTGAGGCGGTAGCGGGTCATCTCTCGCAGTTCACGGATGGCCGGCGGGGCGATCCAGGCCTCGGCCAGGCGCCCGAGGCGCAGCAGGTCGACGAGGTCGGCCGCGTCACGCTCGTCGTTCTTCACCCGTCGGTTGCCCCAGTTGTTGCCGAGAGGATGGGCCAGGTGCACGTTGGCCCCGAGCTCCTCGAGGACATCGGCGGCCCAGTACCACCCGAACGTTGCTTCAAGGACCACCTCGGGGTTGGGCCCCGCGGCGGAGACCGCAGCAGCCAGTGTCAACGGGTCGTTGTCGATGTGCACCTTGGACAGCAGCTCGCCGGCGGTGTTCTTGCGCACGATCACCGAGCGGCGGCGGTGCAAGTCAATCCCGACATACTCTCGTTCCACAGGAACCTTCTTTCGTCGTGAGGGTGTTGCTTGGGCGAGCCCGAGTGTCCCAACACTTGGTCCCTCACGACGAGAGGGGGTCCTAGTTCCTCCGCTCATCCACGACTCCGGCGATCGGCGCGCAGCCGGCGCAACTCGCCGGCTTGCTCACGCGAGAGCGGCTACCCGCTCCTTCATCGCATCACATACCGGCGGGCGAAGAACCGCGGTCCGGAGGCAGTCCATGCGGGCATGCGCCCGACGCTCACCGCGGTCAAGAGGAGGACCCTCCTTTAACTGCCCTGATGGTTCCTCATTGAACGGCGAGTGGCCATGAACCGCACAAGCGGCGACGAGCTCCTGCCGCGTCCTTGGGGCCATCATCGGCCCGGAGTACATGTTCCCCATGTACGTGGTTGGGCCGACCACGATCGGGCGATCGCAGATCGGGCACTGAGCGTTCGGGGTCGGGGGCGGCGATCGTGACGCGCTCCAAAGCCAGGACCAAGCTCGACGACCCACACCTCGTGCCGTCGCCTAGATGATGCCCATCACAACCAGCGGGCGGTATCTGGACTTCGCCGGCAAGACGCCCGCCTGACT
>DASZOE010000385.1:0-2398 GCA_035550945.1 Acidimicrobiales bacterium | reverse complement strand
ATGCCAGCTCTTCGGTCGGACATGGCCCGAGGACCCGGCCCAACCCTACGACCGGCAGATACTACTCGGAAGCGCTTGTTCAACGCAGTCCTAGTCGAGCTCCCCGCGCTCGGGCGCGGCGGTGACTGGCGAGGCGTGGTGGGCGACGAGGCGCCAGTCGCCGCCCGGCTCGCGGATGAAGAGGTTGAGGGCGGCGACGGTGGTGGCGGGCTGCTGGTCGGAGAGGATGTTCTCGTCCACCGTGACCCAGGCGGCATCCCCCTCGACGTGGGCGGTGACGTTGGTGAGGATGAACTGCAGGTGCTGGTCGTTCTGGAAGAGGGCGAAGAACGAGGCCGCCACCTGGCCCCAGCCGCGGAGCGTGGCCCAGCCCGGATGGGTGCAGACGACGCGGTCGGAGTGCTCCCAGAGCTCGGACATGGCCTCGAGGTCGCGGGCCTCGAAGGCCCCGTAGAAGGTCCGGTTGGCGTGCTCGACGAGCGCGGTCTCGGTGCGTTTCGTGGTGCCTCCCTCGCTGGCCGCCCTGCGGGGCACACGGGGGCCGATGCACCGTAGCGTGCGCCCGGCCGGATCCCGACGACGCCGACCGAGCTCGATCCTTCCCAGTGTCACACCGTTGTAATACCGTTGCCGTGTGGCGCTGCCCCTTCCCATCTCGCTCACCCCCTCGAAGGTGGCCTCCTTCAAGGACTGCGCCCTGGCCTTCCGCTTCTCGGCCATCGACCGCCTCCCCGAGCCTCCGTCTCCCTGGGCCACCAAGGGGAGCCTCGTCCACCGGGCCCTCGAGCTTCTGTTCTGCGAGCCCCCGGCCGGGCGCACCCTCGACGCCGCCCTGGGCTGCCTCGACCGGGCTCGGGCGGAGATGGCCACCCACCCCGAGTTCGTGGGGCTGGGCCTCGACGCCGACGCCGAGGCCGCCTTCGCGGCCGAGGCCGAGGTCCTCGTCCGGCGCTACTTCGAGCTCGAGGACCCCACGGCCGTCCATCCCATCGGCCTGGAGCTGCGCCTCGAGGTCCAGCTCGGGTCGCTCACCCTCCGGGGGGTCATCGACCGGCTCGACCTCGACCCCGACGGCGGCCTGGTGGTCACCGACTACAAGACGGGCAAGCCGCCGGGCGTCCCCCACGAGCAGAGCCGGCTGGGAGGCGTCCACTTCTACGCCTTCCTCTGCGAGCAGTTCCTGGGCCGGCGGCCGGTCCGCATCCAGCTCCTGTACCTGAGCGAGCCCGTGGCCATCGTCGCCCACCCCACCGAGCAGTCGATCCGCGGGCTCGAGCAGCGGGCCCTGGCCATCTGGAAGGCCGTCGAGCGGGCGTGCGCCAACGACGACTTCCGGCCCCACCCCTCCCGCCTCTGCGACTGGTGCGCGTTCCGCGACTTCTGCCCGGCCTTCGGCGGCGACCCCCAGCGGGCCCGGGAGCTGGTCACCGCCTCCTGAGACGCCCGTGGGGGGCGGCGCCCCCGGGGAGATGGAGATAGCTTCGGCGCCCGTGCCCCGGCCGCTCGTCGCCTTCCGCTCGGGCGTCGCCGCCTTCGACGAGCGCGTCGACACCGCCTTCGACGCCGTGCGGGGCCGGCACCCCGTCGACCGCGTCTTCTACGCGGCGTCGGAGCTGGGCGACTACAGCCTGCTCTGGGTCATGCTGGGCGCTCTTCGGGGCCTGCGCTCCGACCGGGACTGGAAGGCCGCGGTGAGGATGGGCGGCGGGCTGGCCGCCGAGTCCTTCCTGGTCAACGCGGTGATCAAGTCCTTCTTCAAGCGCAACCGGCCCCCGTGGGAGGTCGAGCGACCCCTCAACGTGCGTCGGCCGCGGACCAGCAGCTTCCCCAGCGGCCACGCCACCTCGGCATTCGTCGCCGCCGTGCTGCTGTCCGAGGGCGACCGCCTCTGGCCGCTGTACTTCGCCCTGGCCGCGGTGGTCTCCACCAGCCGCGTCTACACGAAGATGCACCACGCGTCGGACGTGGTCGCGGGGATCGCCGTCGGCGTGGCGCTGGGTATCGCCGGTCGCCAGCTGGTGCCGCTCCCCCCCGTACCCGGGAGCGGTGGGGCGGAGCGGGAGGGCTAGACGCCCGCCTCTTCGAGCTGCTCGAACTCCAGGTCCGAGCCTTCGGAGGCCAGGAGCGAGCGCATGTCGAGGAGCAGGTCGGACATCTCGGCGGCCGACACGAGCTCCCGCTGGTGGAGCGTGCCCAGGCTGCGGTCGATGATCTCCAGCGCCTGGGTGATGACTTCGCCTTCGAGTGTCTCGCTCATCATGCTCTCCAACGCCAGGAAAGTCCGGCCTGTTCCGTCACTACCCTTGGGAAACAGAATCGTCACATGAGCGGCGTTCCTGTAGCCCTCTCCGGTCACCCTAGCCAACCTCGACGGACTCGGGCATCTCGGCCCCTCCAC
>DASZOE010000384.1:0-1570 GCA_035550945.1 Acidimicrobiales bacterium | reverse complement strand
GCGCTACCGGCTCCTCCCCCCCGAGGTCGACCGCTACCGGCTCCTGGGGGTCGACGCCGCGGAGGCCACCGAGGCCGCGTGCCTGGCCGCCCGCCCCGGCGACACCGAGCGCGACGTCGCCGCCCGCCTCCCCTTCGAGTGCAGCCGGCGCAACATCCTCCCCCTCGTCAACCTGGTGGGGGGCGACGGGCGCATAGACCGCTACCGCCATCCCGTCCCCACCGGCCACCGCATCGGGCGGACCCTGCTCGTCGCCCTCACCGGCCGGCGCCACGGACTCCACGCGTCACTCACACGGATGGTCGCGTTCGGGCGCGCCGACGAGGAGCGGATCGCCCGCCACCGGGCCGTGGCCAGGGTGGACACCTGCCTCCTCCTCCAGAGCCGCCCGGGCCGGACCCTGGCCGACGTCTTCGCCCAGGGCGTCGCGCAGTACGAGGCCGAGGGGTTCCCGGACCAGTGGCGCATGCACCACCAGGGCGGGCTCACGGGCTACGGCGGTCGGGAGATCAAGGCCACGCCGTCGGCCCACCATCGCCTCGAGGCCTCCTCGGCGGTGGCCTGGAACCCTTCGGTCACCGGCGTGAAGTCGGAGGACACCGCCCTCGTCACCGACGGCGGTCCCGAGGTCCTCACCCGGACCGGGTCCTGGCCCCGGGCGCTGGTCGAGCTGCCCGGCGGCGCGGTGGAGCGGCCGGTGATCCTGGCCCGCGCCGGCTGACGCGCCCTACGCTGCCGCCATCACCGCCGATCCAGGAGGAACCGCCGTGAGACTCCGACGCACCCTCGCTCCTCTGGCCGCTCTGACCCTCGCCGGCCTGGTGAGCCTCGCCGCGCCCGCGGAGGCCCGGGCCACCACGTTCACGGTCACGATGACCGGCGCCGAGGAGCTTCCACCCGGCGACCCCGACGGCGTGGGCACGGCCCGGTTCACGATCGACCCCGCGACCGACCGGATCTGCTTCGTGCTTCTCGCCTCGGGCGTGGACCTGCCCATCCACGCGGCCCACATCCACCTTGGCGGGGCCGGCGAGATCGGGTCGCCGGTCGTGAACCTCCCGCCCATGCCCACCGGGCGCGCCGCGGGCTGCGTCACCGACCCCGACGCCGACGCCATCGTCGCCAACCCCGCCGGCTACTACGTCAACGTGCACAACAGCCCGTACCCCTTCGGGGCGCTGCGGGCCCAGTTGGCCTGAGACGCGCCGAACCGGCGGCGGACGGCCGAGCGCTCGCTCGAACACCCACCGCCGGTTCGGAAGGGGAACGGTCGAGCAGCTAGCCCTTGCGGCTGGTGGCCGTGCGGGTCCGGGCCGCGTTCTTGGCCGCCGGGCGGCGGTTGGCGGTTCCGGACTTGCCGTTCGTCGTCCGGGGGGACCCGGTCTTGGACCCGGCGGTCTTGGACCCGGCGGTCTTGGACGCGGCGGTCTTGGACGACGCGGTCTTGGACGACGCCGTCTTGGACGAACCCGTCCTGGACGACGCGCCCTTGGACGACGCCGTCTTGGACGATCCCGTCCGGGTCCCCGCGGCGCGGGGGGTGGACGGACGGCGGCGAGCCGGGGCGGGC
>DASZOE010000383.1:0-6793 GCA_035550945.1 Acidimicrobiales bacterium | reverse complement strand
TCAAGAGACCTTCCCCAAAGGAGCCACCATGATCCTGTCTGTTGCCCACAGCGTCGCTGCCTATGACAGCTGGAAGCCGGTGTTCGACGAGCACGGCGCCAGCCGAAAGGCATGGCGCCGTTGGCCATCGCGTTCTTCGTCGCAGCGACGAGTCCAACACCGTGATAGTGCTCACCGAGTTCGGCGACCGGTCCCAGGCGGAGGCGTTCCTTGCCGATCCTTCGCTTCGTGCCTCCATGGGCCGGGCCGGCGTCGAGGGCGTGCCGGAGATCACCTTCTGGGAGGTCGCAGACGAGGTTGGCTACTCGTCGATCGGCGTCTAGTCCGCCTCGCTCGGGGGTGGCGCACGCCTTGAAACGGGCCCCTGTCGCCAACGCATCCGAAGCGTTCCGAGCCGAGTTCCCGGGCGGGAACCCGTGGGCGAACCAGGCGATGCGCAACGTGGTCCGACTCAGCGACGTGCTGGTCGACGCGGTCAACCGTCGCCTTCGCGTCCATGGCTTGCATCTGGCGACGGCCCAAGCCCTGTCTGTGCTCGAGGGGGCGGATCACGCGTTGACCCCAAACCAGATCGGCGAGCATCTCCACCTCACGAGCGGGACGGTAACCACGGTGATCGACAGCCTTGAGAAGCGCGCGCTGGTGGAGCGCCAACCCCACCCCCAAGACCGACGCAAGGTCCTCGTGTCGATCACCGATGCAGGCCGAGCGGTGCTCGACCGCTACTTGCCGGAGGCGGTGGCTATCCAGACCGCCATGCTACGCGGCCTCAACGACGATGAGCTTCAGACACTGAGCGAGTTGTTGACCCGCGCTCTGCGCTCCACCGACGGGATCGACCCCCACGCCGTAGCCGAGGCGGCCGCGCCACGCCGGCGGCGTCGTCCATCCCGATGACCCAGCGCGAAGTCGTCGATCCCGGTTGGCCAGACCGAGTCGGGCGACCCGATCGGGATCAGAGGAACCATCGCGCGGCATGGTGCCGGGACTGCCTCTCGGAGCGTGGAGGTCGCGTGATTCAAATCCAGGCGCCCGACGCCTTGCCAAGTCCGGCTCCGAGGTCGTCTCCGTTCATTGCCGGAAAGAACTCGACCGTCGCGTTGAGCTCTTGGAACAGTGGCTCTGCGATCGGGGGGATGTCGGAGGGATCGGCCAGGTCGAAGAACACGTAGCCGGTCCGCGATCCGCCCTCAGTGCAGAAGTACTGCGCCTCGGGCTGCGTCAGCTCGTCGAGCGTCTTGTTGATGTCCGCCATGCGGCCGCTGCGGATCGCCTCGCTGGCTTCTCGTGTACCGAGACTCCACTTCATGAGCATTCTCATGCCGATTGCTCCCTCGGGGTAATGTCCTTGAGTAAAGACAGGTTCTCTGATAGTCAGGGTTCCTGAACAACTATCCCCGAGGGAGCAGCATGTGTCAAGTGATCCGCCGGTCGGCTACGGGCGCCGACACCTGGGCATCAAGCTCCGTCAGGCGTACGAGACGTTCATCGGCGAGGTATTCGATCGCCTCGCGGAGCAGGGGTTCGACGACATGCGCCCGGCGCACGCGCAGGTCTTCCAGAACCTGAGAGAGGAAGGCGTCCGGCTGACCGAGCTCGCACGGGCAGCAGCCATCGCTCCACAATCGATGGGTGCGCTGGTCGACGATCTCGAACGTCTCGGGTACGTCGAACGGGTACGCGATCCGCACGACCGTCGTGCTGCGCTGATCCGACCTACGGAGCGCGGGAGGGCCGAGGTGAGGGCGGCGAGGAAGGTGATTGCGGCGCTCGAGCGGCAGTGGGCACGCACCGTTGGCGAGGAGCGATTCGCCACTCTGATGGAGACGCTCGACGAGCTGAACGGCGACGCCCCCGCCGATCGGCTTCTGTGAGCGTCGTTGTCTTCGCACGTCCCCAAGTCTCATGGGGATGATCCTTCGGACCCCGGCCCCTCAGGTACCGCAGCCGGCACACGACCGCCGTCCGTGTCGTCGGACTGCCGGCGGTGATCATTCTGGGTGTGGTCGACGCCGGGCCGGCGGCTCCACTCCGGGTACACGTCGAGATGCGCGTGGCGCCCGGGCGTCAAGGAGTGGAAGCCGCTGAACTGCGAGTTTCCTCCAGAGGCGCTCGTCGCCAAAGAGAACACCCGGGTTGGGGTGTTACTGTCGACGCCAAGTTTCCACGCTCTGTGCCCGCTTCACCACGCGCCGGAACGGGTGTGCTGTTCACCGGGATTTCAGTGCGCCCGCAACGGAAGCAAGTATCCTGACCAGCACTTTGGCGGGGCTATAGCTCAGTCGGTTAGAGCGCACCCCTGATAAGGGTGAGGTCGCTGGTTCGATTCCAGCTAGCCCCACGTGACGCACCTCCTGAAGACCGTCCGGCGCGCCCTGCTGTCGCTGACCCTCGCCGGGATCGCCGCCGCCGCCCTCAAGCTCCGGGGCGCGGGGGAGGTGCCGCCCCAGGGCGGCGGCTGGCGGGAGCTCAGCGGTCAGGACTTCCGCTAGGTGCGGGTGGCAGTCGTCGGCGCGGGTGCCTGCGGCGCCCGGGCCGGGCGCCAGCTGCTCTCGCCCGAGCCGCCCGACGACCTCGTCCTCGTCGACCCCGACCGCAGCCGGGCGGAGGCGGTGGCGGCCTCGCTCGGGCCACCGACCCGGGTGGCGGCCGAGGTCCCCCCCCTGGAGGCCGGCGACGTGCTGCTCGTCGCCGCCCCCGGCAGCCACCGGTCCACCGCCGAGCAGGCCCTCGACGACGGTGCCCACGTCGTCTCCCTCTCGGACTCCGTCGCCGAGGTGCAGGCGTTGCTCGAGCTCGACGCGCCGGCCGTCTCCCGGGGTGTCCACGTCGTCGCCGGCGCCGGGTTCTCGCCGGGGCTCTCCTGCGTGCTCGCCGCCCTGGCCGGCCGGGGCTTCGAGCGGGTGCAGGAGGTCCACGTGGCCAAGGTGGGCACGGGTGGGCCCGCCTGCGCCCGCCAGCACCACCGGGCCCTGGGAGGCCGGGCCTGCGACTGGCGGAGCGGTGACTGGGAGCGGAGGAGCAGCGGTTCGGGCCGCGAGCTGTGCTGGTTCCCCGACCCCGTCCGGGCCGTCGACTGTTACCGGGCCGAGCTGCCCGAGGCCCTCCTCCTCGTCCCCGCCTTCCCCGGGGTGGACCGGGTGACCGCTCGCCTTGCCGCCAACCGCCGTGACCGGCTCACCGCCCGTCTGCCCATGCTGCGGCGGCCCCATCCCGAGGGCGAGCTGGGGGCCATCCGGGTGGAGGTGCGGGGGGTGCAGGGCCCGGCACTCGACGATCGGGTCCTGGGTGCCGTGGACCGACCGGCGGTGGCGGCCGGCGCGGTGGCGGCGCTCGCCTGCCGGTGGGCGGTCGAGGGTCGACTGTCCCGTCCGGGCGCGTCGGGCCTGGCCGCGCTGGTGGAGCCCGGGTCCTTCCTGGCCACCCTCGCCGAGAGGGGCGTGAAGGTCGCCGTCTTCGAGGGCGGCCAGCACGGTTCGACGTCCGTGCCCGGGGGCTGACCCCCGGACGTCGCCACTCCGAGAGAGCGGCTACCGGACCAGACGGGAGAGGCGGCGGTCGGCGAGGACCTTGCCGTCGGTCTGGCAGGCCGGGCAGTAGGTGACCTCGTACGACTCGTAGGACACCCGGCGCAGGTCGGCGCCGCAGCGGGGACAGGGGGTCCCGTGGCGGCCGTGCACCGTGAAGTGGTCGCCGATCCTGGTCGGGAGCCCGCCGGTCCGCCGGCGCTCGGCGGCCAACGCCTCGGTGAGGACGTCGGCGGTGGCGGTGACGAGGGCCTGGCGGGCGCTCTCGGGGAGGCCGGCGAGGGTGGCGTAGGGCGAGATCCGGGCCCGGTGGAGGATGTCGTCGGAATAGCCGCGGCCGATGCCGGCCACCGTGCGCTGGTCACGGAGGAGGGTGTGCACCCGCCGGGAGTCGCTCCCCGAGAGGACGAGGGCGGCGTAGTCCTCGGACAA
Organism: Acidimicrobiales bacterium; assembly: GCA_035550945.1. Classification (GTDB taxonomy): domain Bacteria; phylum Actinomycetota; class Acidimicrobiia; order Acidimicrobiales; family AC-14; genus DASZOE01. The sequence goes on along the minus strand of DASZOE010000383.1, from coordinate 2,834 downwards.
GGGCTCGACGCCGAGGGCGGCCAAGGGACCGTCGTCCCCCTCGGCCAGCACCCACCAGCCCGCCTTGCGCTCCGTGCCGAACTCCTTGAGCAGCACCGAAGGCCCGTCTTCGAAGCGCAGGCGGACCACCGCTCCCTTGGGCCGGGTCTGCTTGGGCGGGTCCTCCACGTCCACCCGGCCGCCCTGGGACAGGTGGACGAGCAGGCGGGGCCCCACCAGTGCCTCTGCGGCCTCTTCGCCGCCCGGGCCGGCGGGCCCGGCGAACTCGAAGACCACGAACTTGCCCCGGCGGCCCACCGCCTCCACGGTGCGACCGACGAGCGTCTCCGGGCCGGGTACGACCGTCTTCAGCGCCGAGAACTGGTGGGGCACCGCCCCCGCGAAGGCGGCCCCGCCGACCGCCGCCTCCAGCCGCTCGGCGAGAGCCTGGACCTCCGGGAGCTCGGGCACCCCTCCACGCTAAGCGACGCCCGAAGCGCCGGGGTGGCGCCGGCCGGTGACGAGAGGTACGCCGTACTGGCCCTGGGGCACGACGGTGTAGTCGAGGGCGGTGAGCACCTCGGCCAGGGCCCGGTTCATGGTGGCCAGGACCACCTCGTAGGCCTCCCGGCGGCGCTCGTCGCTGTCCAGGGTGACGGCCGCGGCCCAGGACACGAGGATGCCGTCGCCGTGGGGCCCGCCTTCGTCGACGACGAGCCGGACGCCGCCGCTGGGAAGGTGGGCGTGGTGGATGGCGAACCCGGCTTCGAGTAGGGCGTGGGTCAGCTCGACGCGGAGCGCGTCGCTCGAGATGGGCTCCTCGGCCATGTCGCTCTCCCCACCCGGCGCCCGGCGGCGGCCACGATGCTATTCCCATCGCCGTGGGTGCCCCCCGCCCGCACTAGCTGCGCGCTGCAGCTACGCCAGCCCGCGCTTGCCGGGTTACGCTGTCGGCGCGGTAGTGTCACTCACCGTGTGGTGCCCTGGACCGGCGACGGGTCTCGGGACGGTTGTGGCGGGCCAGAGCGCAGGGGCGCGATGCGGGTCAGAGGGGAGCACCAACTTGTTCGGTGGTGACCGGTCAGGTGTTCGGGGGGCGCCTAGGGGAGCGTGGATCGTCCTCGCGCTGTCCGTCAGCGCGCTGACGATCGTCTTCGGCTCTCCGGCGGGCGCCGAGGTCGTCCAGGTCGGCGGAGGCGCCTTCGGGTTCGAGACCAGCGTCAGCCTCTTCGGCGGTCCTCCGAACAGCAGGGGACCGATTCCCGCGGTCACCCTGCCGGCGAACGGGGCCGATCCGCCCATCACCGCCAGCGAGCAGTCGGGCAAGGCCGAGTTCGGGCCGGCAGTGATCGTGGAAACCGGCGCGATGCAGGTCAGCACGGGCGGGAAGACGGGCGCCGACGGAGTGGCTACCAGCTCGGCGACCATCGCCGGCGTGTCCGAGGGCCCCGGGCCCTTCCTCTACGAAGAGGTGAAGAGCACCTGCGAGGCCAAGGAGTCGGGCGCCAGCGGCTCGGCCACGATCAGGGGCGGGCGGCTCGAGACCAAATACAACGCCGACACCGAGGACCCCATCGAGACCGAAGCGGTGCCGTCCAACCCGGCGCCCAACTTCGAGCGCACCGGCACGCTCGACCACGTCGGCGACAGCTACCGGATCGTGTTCAACGAGCAGATCAGGCAGGCCGGCGGCATCACCGTCAACGCCGTGCACATGTACCTGCTCGGGCCCATCGCCAAGGGCGAGCTCATCATCGGCCAGACCCGCTGCTCGACGAACGCCTCCGGCGGCGGCGGCGACGGGGGTGGCGGCGCCGCCGCCGCCACGCCGACCACGCCCGCCGGCGGGGCCGGCGGCTCGTCCGGCGGCGACTCCTCCGGCGGCGGCGCGTCCGGCGGTGGATCGGCCACGGGCGGGACCGGCTCCGGTATGCCGAACACCGGTACCGACATCGTGCCGCTGGCCCTCGTGGGCTCGGAGCTGGTCGCCGGAGGTGCGGCTGCCGTCCTGTGGGCGAGGCGGCGCCGGCCGTGGCCCCGGCGCTGAGACCGGATCGGACGGGCGCGGGCGCAGGGGCCCCGGATGCCGGCCGGTAGCGACGTGCGGCACCCCGACGCCTCCGGTCTCCCGCCGGCGGCGTGCGCCCCGCCGCCGCCACCGCTCCCACCGACGAGGCCCCTCCGGTCAGCGACGCGCCCCTCGGGGCCGGTGCCGCCGACCTGCGGGTCGCGGCGCCACCTCCCCGTCGGAAGCCCTGGGTCCCGATCGTGGCCTATCTGGTCACGGTGTTCGTCCTGCTCACGTTCAACTTCGCCCTGCCGCGGATGATGCCGGGCGATCCCATCGACGCCCTCTTGGCCTTCGGCTCGCCCGACTACGTCGCCGACGACGAGACCCGGGCGAAGCTGGCCGAGTACTACGGCCTCGACAAGTCGATCCCCGAGCAGTACGCCCGCTACCTGGGCGGGCTGGTGCGGGGCGACCTCGGTGTGTCGACCATCTCGAACGTCTCGGTGGGCCGGGAGCTCGGCGACCGGGCCGGCTGGTCGCTGCTATTGATCGCGAGCGCGACGCTGGTCTCTCTCCTCATCGGGATACCGGCCGGGATCCACTCGGGATGGAAGCGGGGGAAGCGGGTCGACCGGGGCATGCTGGCCTTCTTCCTGTCGGTGCAGAACATCCCGATCTTCGTCGTGGCCTTCCTGGCCCTGCTTCTGCTCTCGGCCAAGCTCCAGATCTTCCCCCTCGGAGGGGCCACCGATCCCACCCGCGACTACGGGGGTCTGGCGGAGGTTCTCGACATCGCCCGTCATGCGGCCCTGCCGGCGCTGCTCATGGGCTTCGAGTTCGCGAC
>DASZOE010000382.1:0-8258 GCA_035550945.1 Acidimicrobiales bacterium | reverse complement strand
CTACACCGACGTGGCGGGCGTCTACTCGGCCGATCCCCGCGTGGTGCCGGGAGCCCGGCTGCTGTCGTCGGTGTCCTACGAGGAGATGCTGGAGATGGCGGCCACCGGCGGCCGGGTCCTGGCCCTGCGCTCCGTCGAGTTCGCCCGCAACCACGACGTGGAGCTCCACGTTCGTTCGAGCTTCACCTGGGAGCCCGGGACCTGGGTGCGAAAGGAGGCCGCCCCCATGGAGCAGGCCATCGTCTCGGCCGTCACGCACGACGCGTCGGAGGCCAAGGTCACCGTCGAGCGGGTCCCCGACCGTCCCGGGATCGCCGCCCGCCTGTTCCGGGCCCTGGCCGACGAGTCGGTGAACGTGGACATGATCGTGCAGAACGTCTCCGACAACGGCGCGACCGACATCTCCTTCACCGTGCCCATGGCCGACCTGCCCACCGGCCTCAAGGTCACCGAGTCGCTGGCCGGGGAGATCGGCGCCGCCGGCGTCACCCACGACTCCGAGATCGGGCGGGTGAGCCTGGTGGGCGCGGGGATGAAGACCAACCCCGGCGTGGCCGCGGCCATGTTCGAGGCCCTCGCCGGGGCCGGCATCAACATCGAGATGATCTCCACGTCCTCCATTCGCATCAGCTGCGTGGTGCGGGCCGGCGACGTGGAGAAGGGAGTTCGGGTGCTGCACACCGCCTTCGGCCTGGACCTGCCCGAGGTCGAGGAATGAGGAGGCCGGGGATGGCGTCCCCACCCCGACCGCCAAGCCGCCGCGGCGGAGCCCGGTACGGTGGATGACGTGAGAGTCGGGATCGTCGGAGCCACTGGTCTGGTCGGCGGGGTGATGCGCTCGGTGCTGGCCGAGCGCCACTTCCCCGTCACCGAGCTGCGCCTGTTCGCGTCGTCCCGCTCGGCCGGGCGCCGCCTGCCCTGGCGCGACGGCGCCGAGGTGGAGGTGGAGGACGCGGCGACGGCCGACTGGACGGGCCTCGACCTGGTCCTGTTCTCGGCCGGAGCGTCCATCTCGCGGACGCTGGCCCCGGCGGTGGCCGCCACCGGCGCCGTGGTCGTCGACAACTCGTCGGCCTGGCGGATGGACCCCGACGTTCCCCTGGTCGTGGCCGAGGTGAACGCCGACGCCCTCGACCGCGTGCCCAAGGGCATCGTGGCCAACCCCAACTGCACGACGATGGTGGCCATGCCCGTGCTCAAGCCCCTCGACGACGAGGCCGGGCTCCGGCGGATCGTCGTGAGCACGTACCAGTCGGTCTCCGGCGCCGGGGTGAAGGGCATCGCCGAGCTCGACGAGCAGGTGCGCAAGGTCGCCGAGTGCTCCTCGGAGCTGGCCTCCGAGGGGAGCGGCGTGGAGTTCCCCGCCCCCTCGGCCTTCGCCGCCCCGATCGCGTTCAACGTGCTGCCCCTCGCCGGCAACTTCGTCGACGAGGAGACCGACGAGGAGCACAAGTTCCGAAACGAGAGCCGCAAGATCCTGGGGCTCCCCGACCTGGCCGTGTCGTGCACCTGCGTGCGGGTGCCGGTCTACACCGGCCACTCCCTCTCCCTGAACGTCGAGTTCGAGCGGTCCCTGCAGCCCGACGAGGCCCGCGTCCTCCTCGCCGGCGCCCCGGGCGTGGCCCTGACCGACGTGCCCACGCCCCTGCAGGCGGCGGGCGCCGACCCTTCCTACGTCGGGCGCATCCGGCGCGACCCAGGGTCCCCCTCCGGGCTCGCCCTCTTCGTCAGCGGCGACAACCTGCGCAAGGGGGCGGCGCTCAACGCCGTGCAGATCGCGGAGGCGGTCGTCGCCCGACGGTGAGGGGTCGCCTACCATTCACGTCCCGCCGCGTGAGCCCGACCGGAGCGTGAGCCCGTGACCAAGCAGCAGAAGGTGATCGCGAGCGTCACCCTCGCGGTCGTGCTCCTCTCGCTGGGCTGGACGCTGCTCCCCTTCCGCTTCGCCGACGCCGTGGACTGCGGGCCGCCCCTCCTCGGGGCCGATCCCGGGCCCTACGACAGCGGCGGGCAGGGTTTCATCAAGCCCGAGCGGGACTGCCACAACACGGCCAAGAGCCGGTTGACGGTGGCCGCGGTGGCCATGTTCGTCGCCAACGTGGTCGGTATCGCCGCCGCCGCGACCAAGCCGGTGAGCCGCGAGTGCCTGGCCGGGAACCACGACGACTGCACCGAGTGGTGGCCCGCAGAGCTCGGCGCGGCGGGCGAGAGCTACGCCTGCCAGTGCGAGTGCCACTACTAGAGGCGCGGTCCCACACCGAGGCGGTTTCGCTCCCTCCTGACGGGGGAAGTGCTCCGCCATAGACCGTGGAGCCCGACTGGCATCCCGTTGGCGGCGGGTACTCGCTCTCGCCCTGTGGGCGGGCGCGGTCTGGGTCGTCCTGAGCTGGACGACCTCCCGCGAACAGGCCGTCTACGGCGCCGTCACCTCGGTTCTCGCCGCCCTGGTCCTCAGCCCGCTGGGACCGGCGGCGCGGCCGTGGCTCCTGCTCGACGTCCGCCGGCTCGGCCGGCTGCTCGCCCTCGCCGGGGTCTCGTTGGTGCGGATCGTCCGGGCCAACGTGGGGCTGGCGCGGCGGGTGTGGTCGCCGTCGCTCCCGCTGCGCTCCGGCATGCTGGTGTTCCCGACCAAGATGAAGAGCGACGGCGCGGTGACGGCCGTGGCCCTCGTCAGCTCGGTGATCGTCGACAACCAGCTCGTCGACGTCGAGGCCGGGCGCTTCCAGTACCACGCCGTCTGGATCACCTCCACCGATCCTGACGAGACCTACGAGGCCATCAACGGCCCCCTCGAGCGGCTGCTGCAACCTCTCGATCCGGAGTCGGGCGATGGGTGAGTTCATGGGATGGGTGGCCGTCTGCGAGATCGCCATCGTCGGCGTGGTCCTCGTCCGCCTGGCCCGGGGCCCGTCCGTCTCCGACCGGGTCGTCGCCCTGAACACGGTGTCGACCCAGGCCACCCTGGCCCTGTTCTGCTTCGCCGTGTTCGCCGATCGGGCCCTGTACCTCGACCCCGTCCTCTGGCTGTCGAGCTTCAGCTACCTGGGCACCATCGTCTGGTCCCGCTACCTCGAGCGCGGCCTCCTATGAGCCTCGCCGGGTCCTGTCCCGTGGTGGTCGTCACATGAAGGACGTCGTCGTCGTCGTGCTGGCCGTGACCGGCCTCTTCTTCTCGCTCTCCGGCGCGGTCGGCCTGGTGCGCATGCCCGACCTCTACTGCCGCATCCAGTGCTCCTCCAAGAACGTGACGATGGGCGCCCTGCCCCTCCTCCTGGCCGTCGTGGTGGACCAGGGGCCCATATCGGCCTATGGCAGCCGCGCCCTCTTCGTGGCCTTCGTGCTCTTCGTCATCAACCCGCTGTCGGCCCATGCCCTGGCTCGAGCTGCGTACCGGACCGGCGTCCCCATGTGGAGCGGCGCGGTCGTCGACCAGGCGCGCCCTTCCGCCGGCGAGCGGTGACGGCCTTCTGGGTTCTCGACATCCTCGGCCTGGCGGCCGTGCTCGGGGCCGCCGTGCTGGTGGTGCGGCTCGAGAACCTGAACGCATCGGTGATGGCGTTGTCCGCCGTGGGAACCGTGCTCGCCCTCCTCTTCGTCGTCCTCGACGCGCCCGACGTCGCCCATTCCCAGGTGGTGGTCGGCGCCATCGCCCTTCCCATCCTGTACCTGCTGGCCATCGGAAAGGCCCGCGTCGTCTGCGACGACTCCTCGGGGCTCGGTGAGGAAGGGGAGGAGGAGCGGCCCACGTGACGACGAGCGGCTCCCTGACCCGCCACCGGGCCGTGGCAGCGGTGCTCGTGGCCGGTACCGCGGCGCTCCTCGTCAGCGCCTTGGTCGACCTGCCCAGGGAGACCGCCGACCTCCCCGCCATCGCCCGAGACGCGATGACCTCGGCCCTCCCCGACTGGCACGACCCCGAAGTGGTCAGCGTCATCGTCTACGGCACCCGGGGCTTCGACACCTTCGGCGAGACGTTCCTGCTCCTGGCCGCGGTCGTGGGTGTCATCGTCGTGTGCCGCGGTCGGGAACGACGACGGGTGTTCCTCCAGGAGGAGCGGCTGGGGCGGAGGGAGCAGGAAGAGGCCAGGCGGGCCCGGGGAGGGAGGCGGCGTCGGGGACGGCGCCCGGACGCGGCGCGCGCCGAGGACATCGAGCAGGGCCAGATCGCGGACTCGGACCAGGGCGACGGCGGCATCGGGGCGCGGGGTCACGTCTCGGCCCCGGCCATGACCGTCGTGATCCGCACCGGCGCCCGTCCCGTCCTCCTCCTGCTCGCCGTGGCCGGCGCCTACCTGCTGGCTCTCGCCTTCACCCCGGGCGGCGGCTTTCCGGCGGGCGCCGTGCTCGCCGGCGTCGTCCTCATCGCCTATGTCGCGTACGGCTACCAGGCCGTGCGGAACGTCGTGCGGCCCGCCCTGCTCGAGGCCCTGGAGCTGGCCGGTGCGGCCGCCATCATCGGCATCGGGGTGATGGGCCTGGTGCTGAAGGGATCGGTCTGGGCGAACTGGCTCCCGGTCGGGCAGGCGGAGACCATCTTCGGGGGCGGGATACTCCCCGTGTTCTCCGCCAGCGAGCTCGTCGAGGTGGCGACGGGCGTGCTGATCGTCGTCTTCAGCCTCGTGGCCATGGAGCGGGAGTGGACCGAGGAGGACCGGGACGGCGGCGGCACCGAGGAGTCCTCGCCGTGATCGTCGTCAACTACCTGGCCGCCGCCGCTCTGTTCTGCATCGGGCTCTGGGCGGTGCTCACCCGGCGCAACCTGGTCAAGATCGTCATGGGCCTCTCCCTCATGGAGTCGTCCATGTACCTGCTCCTGGTCTCGATGGCCTACCGCAAGGGAGGGACGGCGCCGGTGCTCCTCGACCTGCCCGAGGGGAGGTCGGTGGAGAGCGTCGTCCAGGGGGCGACCGCCGACCCCGTCCTCCAGAACTTCTGCATCACCGCGGTGATCATCGGGGTGGCCGTGAGCGGCGTGTTCCTCGCCGTCGTCGTCCGGGTGGCCCAGCACTACCGCACCCTCGACGCCGACGAGGTCCGGGCGATGCGAGGGTGACGGTCGTCGTCGCCTCGGGGAGCGCCAAACCATGAGCGAAGCGGCCATGGCCTCGGCCCTCCCCCTGGCCGTGGCCATCCCCATCGGGGGGGCGGTCCTCGCCCCCCTGGCCGGCCGCATCTCGGGGCGGTTCGCGTGCGTCACCGCCATCACCGCCCTCGTCGGCTCCACCGGCCTCCTCGCCTGGGTCGCGCCCACCGTGTTCGGGGGCCGCATCCTCTCCCACTACCTGGGCAACTGGCGCCCGACCAACGGCCGGGCCATCGGCATCGGCCTCGCCGCCGACCCCTTCGGGATGGTCTTCGCCCTGGCCGCCTCGGGCGTCGGCCTCCTGCTCGTGCTCTACGCCCTCTCGGAGCTGAGCGACCTGGGTGGGTACGAGCTCGGCAACTTCGCCTGCCTGTTCCTGCTCCTCGTCGCCGGCCTGATCGGCGCGGCGCTCACCGCCGACCTGTTCAACCTCTTCGTCTGGTTCGAGGTCTCCGCCCTGGCGAGCTACGCCCTCACCGCGTTCTTCCTGGAGCGGCCTCTCGCCCTGGAGGCGGCCTTCAAGATGCTCGTGCTCACGACGCTGGCCAGCTTCGCCATCTTCCTGGGTTCCGCCGTCGTCTATGCCGACCTCGGTGGCCTCAACATGGCCCAGCTCCAGCATTCGCTGGCGGGTGCGGCCCCGGGCGGCGCGGCGGTGATCGCCCTCGGGCTGCTCGTCGCCGGCTACGGCACCAAGGCGGGGATGGTCCCCTTCCACACCTGGCTCCCCGACGCCCACACCGCGGCCCCGGGACCCGTCTCCGCCCTGTTCTCGGGGCTCATGGTGAACATGGGCCTGGTGGCCGTGGGCCGCCTGGCGTTCCTGGTCTACGACCGTTCCGAGGTGCCCGTGCTCGGTCTGCTCACCACCCTCGGTGTGCTCTCCGGGCTCGTCGGCGCGGTGATGGCGCTCTTCCAGGACGACCTCAAGCGCCTGCTCGCCTTCGACACCGTGTCCCAGACGGGTGTCCTCGCCGTGGCCCTGGGCACGGGTGCCCACGCAGGGCTGGCCGGTGCCACCTACCACCTGGCGAACCACGCCCTCTTCAAGGCCCTCCTCTTCCTGTCCGCGGGGGCGATCGTGCACACCCTCGGCGTCGAGCGCCTGTCGGAGATGGGGGGGCTGGCCCGACGGAAGCCGGCCCTGGCCGCCGCCTTCGTGGTCGGCGCTGCGGCCATCGTCGGCGTGCCGCCGCTGAACGGCTACTTCTCCCTCGCCCTGATCCACGAGGGGCTGAAGGAGGCACACACCTCCGCCCTCCTCGTCGTCCTGGCGATCGTCGAGGTGCTCACGATCGCGGCGCTGGCCCGGGCCGGATGGCTGGCGTTCTTCCGTCGCCGCGACGAGCCCTACGAGGGCGAGCGCCCGCTGGCCCGGGGCATGGTGGCCGGCCTCGTAGGGCTGGGTGCGCTCTGCCTCGTCTTCGGGCTGGCCGCGGGCCCCGTCGTCAGCCGCGTCGCGGCTCCGGCGGCCGCCTCCCTGCTCGAGCACCGGGCGTACGCGGCCGCCGTCCTGGACGGTGCCGGCGACCTCGAGGTGGAGGCCCTGCATCCCCACTTCTGGACCTTCTCCGAGGTGGGCACCGTGGCGCTGGTCCTGGTCCTCGGGCTGCTGCTGGCCCGAGCCGTCGTGCGCTCGGGGAGCGAGCCCGGGCCGGTGACCGCGCTGCGGGCCCTGCACAACGGCTCGGTCAACGACTACGCCGCCTACGCCACCGGGGGGCTGGTCGCGGTGGTGGCGTTCCTGCGCCTGCTTTGAGCCTCCCGCCTAGGGGCTCGGCGGGAGGCGGTAGACGGAGACGTGGGCCCGGCTCGCGGGCCCGAACGGAGACCGGTCCCATCCCGCCCCCCGGGGTTCGAGGCGGAACCCGGCGATCCGGGCCATGAGGTCGAGCTCGGGGGGCCCGACGTAGCGGTGGTTCGCGGGGAACAGCCGGACCCGGCCCTCGGAGAGGACTACCTGCACCGTCTCCATCCGTGAGGCGGGGGGGTCGAGCACGCCGACGTCGAGGCTGAGCCGCTCACCGGTGAGGTAGCGCACGCCGGCCGCCGCGCCGGCGGAGAACCGGGCCGCGTCCAGCACCCACGCGTCCACCACGAAGCGGCCGCCGGGCCCCAGGTGGCGGGCGGCGTTGCCGAAGCAGTCGACCTGGGCGTCCTCGCTGGGCAGGGCGAAGATGGTGTTGAAGGCCAGCACCACCAGGGTGAACGCACCCCGGACCCGGGCCTCGGCGAAGTCACCCACGACCACGGGGATGCGCTCGCCCCCGGGCTTGGCCCGCAGGCGCTCGACCATGAGCGGCGACGCCTCGATGCCCGCGACCTCCCGGCCCCGCGCCGCCAAGGGCAGGGCCAGGCGCCCGGTCCCGATCCCCATCTCCAGGACGGGGCCGGCTCCGGCCAGCTCGTCGAGGACGGCGACCGTCGCCTCGGTGTCGAGGATGTCGTAGAGGGCGTCGTACTCGTCGCCGATGGACCGCCCGTAGGCCTCGGGGTCGTGCTCCGGCGGCTTCACCGATGCATGGTACGGCCCTCAGGCGGAGACGGAGGCGTACACCTGCTCGTAGCCCGACACCATGGCCTCGATGCTGAAGCGCTCCTCGACGAGGCGGCGGCACTCGGCAGGGTCGATTTCCTCGACCCTGTCGATGGCGGCCAGGAACTCCTCCATGTCGTCGGCGACGAACCCGGTGACGCCGTCCTTGACGATCTCGGGCACCGAGCCGTTGCGCAGGGCGACGACCGGCGTCCCGCACGCCATGGACTCGACCATGCCCAGCCCGAAGGGCTCGGCCCACTGGATGGGCATGAGCGTCGCCGCCGCCCGGGAGTACAGGTCGAGCTTGGTCTCCTCGTCGATCTGGCCGATGTACTCGATGTCCTCGGTGAGGTGGGGCTTGACCTCGGCGTCGAAGTAGGCCTCCTCGGCCGGCTCCGCCATCTTGCCGGCGATGAGCAGCGGCCGGCCCAGGCGGTTCGCCGCCTCCGCCGCGAGGTGGACGCCCTTCTCGGGGTTCATGCGCCCCACGAAGAGGAGGAAGTCCTCCTTGTCGGCGCGGAAGGGGTGGCGCTCCACGTCGATGCCGTTGTGGACGGTGGCTGTGTAGTGCACCTCGGGCGTGAGCTCACGTTGGAAGTCGCTGATGGCGACCAGGTGCACGCGGTCGTCCAGCCG
>DASZOE010000381.1:0-1978 GCA_035550945.1 Acidimicrobiales bacterium | reverse complement strand
AGCGTGGCCAGGGCGAGGGCCCGCCGAACTCCGGTCATCCGAGCCGCCGCCGCGCGGCGCGCCGTCGGGCGTGGCGTTCCGAAGGGGTCAGGTCACCGCCGGGGCGGCGAGGGGGAAGCCGCAGCGCTCCAGGAAGGCGAGGCGACGACGCACGATGCCCTCCCAGGCGTCGAGATCGGCCTCGAAATGCTCCCGGTCACCGTCCTCGAACGCGTGCTCGAGCTCGTCGAACGCCGCGTCCTCCGCATCGAGCAGGGCCCGGTACCGGGCCAGGAAGTGCTCGTTGACCACCTCTTCGAGCGCCATGGGCCACCTCCGTGATGGGTCGTGCCCTGACGGTAGCGCCTCGCTCCGTTCCGGGGACGCTCAGGCGCCCAAGGGGCCCACCAGCGTGCCCGGAACCCCGAGGTGCGACCGCAGCGCGACCGGGCCCTGCCGGGGGAACCGGCAGGGCCCGGGCGCGGCACCGAGAGGTGCCGTCCCCCGTCCCGACTGGAAGAAGCGGAGGGCTAGGAGCTGTGGGCGGGGCGCCGGCGCTCGGAGGCCAGAGCCACGAGGACCAGGCCCAGGGCCAGCGCGACGGCACCGCCTGCGGCCAGCGGGCCCGTCGAGCTGCCGGTGAAGGCCAGGTGGTGGGCCCCCGTCGGCGTCGCCGCCGGCGCCTCAGACACGTGCCCGCCGTGGCGGTCGACGTGGCGGTCGACGTGGCGGTCGACGTGGTGGCGGGGCTTGTGGTGCGCCGGTGCCTTCTTCGGCGCGCAGGCGCCGCCGGAGGCGGTGGAGTCGTGGAAGGCCTCGGAGCAACCGGAAGCCACCGACCCGTCGACGGCGACGGCGTCGCCCGAGGAGGTGGAGCCGTTCGCGGCCAGGCCGCTGCCGGAGCAGACCGACCCGTTGACGGCCACGCAGCCGCCCGAGGCGGTCGAGTCGTGGGCGGCCAGCGCGTCGCCGCTCGCCCGGCTGCTGTCGTCGTGGCCGTGCCCCGTGGCGCCGGCCGGCCCGGCCATCAGCATCAGCCCGGCCAGCAGACTGCCGAGGGCGAACAGCACGGCCGCCCCTCTCGCACGTGTCTTTCGTTCCATGGTCCTTCCTTCTCGTCGTGACGGTTGGTGGTTCGCAGCCGTGTGGCTGCGAAGGGTGGGGGAGCTCATCGCTGGTCAGCCTGCCCCTTCTGGCGCCGACCGACGCTTCCGAGGGCCAGCAGGAGGGCTCCGAAGGCACCGCTGGCGCCCGCCGCCTTGGCCATGCCCTCGGCGTCTAGGCCGGTGAAGGCCAGCGACGTCGTCTTGGCCGCCTCGACTGGCGTGATCCCGACGGCCGGCTCGTGGTGGCGGACCTCATGGTGCTTCTTGTCCTTCTTCTCCTCCTTCTCCTTCTTCTCAGGGACGCAGTCGCCCCCCGAGGCGGTGGAGTTGTCGAAGGCCACCGAGCAGCCGCTGGCCACCGAGCCGTTGACGGCGACGGCGTCGCCCGAGGCGGTGGAGTTCCAGGCGGCGAAGCCCGAGCCCGAAGCCACCGAGCCGTGGATTGCCGTGGCCGTCCCCGACGCCACCGAGGTGGGGTCGGCGTGGGCGTCACCGGAGGCGGTGGGGCTGCTGGCGTGGTGGAGGGCGCCGGAGCCGTGGCCGGACCCGTGGGACCCGCCGGACCCGTGCGCCGAGCCGTTGACCGCGGCGGCCGTGCCTCCCGACCCGTCCGCGGCCATGTTGGACGTGCCGCTCTCGGCCGCCGTGCCCGAGAGACCGGCGAACGGGGCGCCCTCGGCCGCCAGTCCGGCGGCGGCGGCGCCGGTCGACCCGGTTCCCGGGGTCACGCCGGTGACGGCCACCGGGCTGACGTCGGCCGTCGACGTCGAGGGACCGGTGTCGCCGGTGTTGGTGGACGAGGACTGGGCCTCGGCCTCGCCCGACGACCCCGAGGTGGCCTCGGGCTCGTCGGTGACGGTGCCGTTGGCCCCGGCGCCGCCGCTGGCCCCCGC
>DASZOE010000380.1:0-4107 GCA_035550945.1 Acidimicrobiales bacterium | reverse complement strand
GTTGTAGATCAGGAGGAGGATGACGGCGCCGAGAACGGAGCCGACGATCCCTGCCGTCGTGCGCCCGGTGTCGAAGAGCAGCCGCCCCAGGAAGCCGCCGAGGAACGCGCCCCCGATGCCCAGCAGGATGGTGGCACCGAGGCCCATGGGGTCGCGGCCGGGGACGAGGGCCCGGGCCAGGAAACCGGCGACGAGCCCGACGAACAGAAGTGCGATGACGAATCCCAGCACGTTGATCTCGCTTTCTAGGGTTATGGTGCGCCGGATTCTCCCCATCGCTTCGGCGCCGTAACCACCATCGGCGAACAGCCGTTCAGCGGATCCGCACCAGCCGGAGGACGTCGGTGGTCGGCTCGGGATCCACGGGAGAGCCGACCAGGACGGCCACCACGTCGTCGGTGCGAACCAACCCCCGCTCGACCACGGTCTTGATGGCGAACCACACGATGTCGTCGGTCGTGCCCCGCGGCTCCACGACGATCGGCGTGATGCCCCAGGCCACCGAGAGCTGGCGGGCCGTCCGCTCCCAGGGCGTGATGGCGAGGATCGGGACCGTCGGCCGGAACCGGGAGATCGCGCGCGCCGCCCCGCCCCGGTTCGTGCAGGCGATGATCGCGGTCGCCCCGGCGTCGGCCGCCGCACGCCACGCGGCGGCCGAGATGGCGGCCGTGATCCGCACCCCCGCCGGGGCGCCGCGGGCCTCGGCCGTCTGCTGGCGCCCGAGATTGAGCCCCCACGTCGTGTAGTCGAACTCCCGCTCGGCCCGGGTGGCCACCCTGGCCATGGTGGCGACGGCGGCCACGGGATGGTGGCCGATGGCCGTCTCACCCGAGAGCATGAGGGCGCTGGTCCCGTCGAAGACGGCGTTGGCCACGTCGCTCACCTCGGCCCGCGTGGGCGTCGGCGCCCGAAGCATCGACTCCAGCATCTGGGTGGCGGTGATCACCGGGCGCCCGAAGGCCACGCCGGTGCGGATGATCAGCTTCTGGAAGTGAGGGACCTCCTCCAGGGCGCAGCGGATGCCGAGGTCGCCCCGGGCCACCATCACGCCGTCTGACGCCGCGATCAGGGCCTCCAGGGCGTTCACCGCCTCCGGGGTCTCGATCTTGGCCACGAGCATGGGTGGATCGGGCCCGGCCGCGGCCCGCACCCGCTCGACGTCGTCGGCGGCGCGCACGAAGGAGATGGCGACCGCGTCCACGCCCGCCTCGCACACCGCGGCCAGGAGGCGCAGGTCCTCGGGCGTGGGGATGGCGGCCTGGAAGCGGGCGGCGGGAAGGGTGACGCCCGGCCGGCCCAGGACCTGCCCCCCGCTGACCACGCGGGCCCGGACCCGGTCGCCGTGGACGTCGTCGACAACCAGGGAGATGCCGCCGTCGCCCAGGGCGACCTTGTCGCCCGCGCGCAGCTGGGCCAGCAGCTCCGGCTGGTCGATGGCGATCCGCTCGCTGTTGCTGCCGTCGCCGTCGGTGCCGGGGACGAGCTCGGTGTGCTGGCCCTCGCCGAGATGGACGCCGTCCTCGGGGAAGAGGGCGGCCCGGATCTTGGGCCCGGGAAGGTCGGCGAGGATCCCGATCGTCGCCCCCTCGTCGGCGGCCGCCCGGCGCACGGCCTCCATCCGGACGAGCGTCTCCTCGAGGGGCCCGTGGGCCAGCGACAGCCGGGCCATGTTCATCCCCGCCGCGATCATCCCGCGCAGAGTCGCCCGGTCCTCCGAGGCCGGCCCGATGGTGGCCACGATCTTCGTCCGCCTCTGGGGCGCTCGTGCTCGCCGCCCGTCCCGGCCGCTCATTCCCGACAGGCTGCCAGATGCGCAGTGCCCGCCCCGGCGAGCGGCGTGGCGCGCGCCGCGCCGGTGTCCCGGTCGTCGCCCTCCCGTTCCTCGCCTACCGGCCCTCCCACGCCGAACGGCTAACCGCCCTCGGCGCCAGGGTCGTCCTCGACCCCGGACGGATTCACATCGATCCCATGTCCCCCATCTGCAGCGGAGCGTCCGGGTCGATGCCCGAGAGGTAGGGCAGGACGTCGGGGAAGGCGACGACCACGAGGCCCAGGGCGACGAACAGGACACCGACTCCCTGGGAGAACCTCTCTCCGTGCCGCCAGTGCTTGTCGATCAGGAAGATGGCGGCGATGACCAAGGCGTGAACTGGTAGAGGCCCACCCCGACCAGCAACGCACCGGACAGCGTCGGCAGCCAGCGGGAGCCCTCGGCACTGGCCGGGATCTCGAGCAGGAGACGGTAGGCCGCCCATGCGAGAAGGCCGGTCGCGGCCCAGACCAGGAGGAACCCCAGAACGAAGGCGGCGGTGGGAACGACACCGTTCCCGCGCTATCTTCCCGCCGCCTCTTGGGCGAGGGCGGCCGGCACCAGCGTCGGCGCCATCATCGCCACCATCATCGCCGCCCACATGCCCACGAAGGAGAGGACGGCCATGGCCATGCTCATCCCGCCCACCTGTCCGAGGGCCATCACCATCCCCGACATCCCGCCGGCCTCATCGATCGTGTAGGCCCAGCCCACGGCGGCGAGGAGGACGAGAGCTACCGCCACGCCGATCGTGGTCCGCCCGGGAAGGAGCCGGTACGCCTCTGCCGGCGTGTCCGGCCGCTCGTCCCGGCGCTGTTGCAGCGCCTCGTCAGTCACGGGGAGGCCTACCCGCAGATGCACCCCGTGCCGTCGGCGCACTGCTGGCAGCAGTAGGTGTCACCGTCCTTGCCGACACCTTGCCCGCCGTTGCCCTTCCAGACGGCTTGCTCCATGCCACAGCCCGGGCACGTACGTTCGGCAGCCATGTCCCGCCTCCTTTCACCGGAGTCGACCGGGTCCCGGCCGGTGTCGCCGGAGCGAGCACTGCGCCGCCCAACCTCCGGCGCGGCGCTGGGGCCGGACCCGTCACACCGGCAGCACCACTACCCGGCGGGTGTATCGGCGAAACGGGAGTCCTACGGTTACACGATCGCCCGACCGTCAGAGGAGATCTTGCATGAACTGCCCCGTCGACAACGAAGTGCTCCAGATGACCGAGCGCAGCGGTGTGGAGGTGGACTACTGCCCCCGATGCCGGGGCATCTGGCTCGACCGCGGGGAGCTCGACAAGATCCTGGCTCGCGCCGATCGCGAGCTCGGCGAACCGCGCTACCGCGACCGGGATGACGACGACGACCGCGACCGGGAGCGGGACGACCGCTACGGGGACGATCGGTACCGGGAGCGGGACGAGTGGACGCGGGCCCCCGGTGGGCGCCGGAGGAAGCGCAAGAGCTTCCTCTCCGAGATGTTCGAGTTCGGCGACGACTGAGCTGCGCCCCGTCGACGCCCGACGACGCAGAGGTCGATCTCGACGCCTTGCTCGACCTGGCCACCCCGTGGTGCCTTCGGGTGGTGGCGACCCTGCGGGTTGCCAACCTCATGGCCGACGGGACGGGCGACGTCGAGGCGCTGGCGGCGGCGGCCGACTGCGACCCCGCCGCGCTGCACCACGTCCTCTCCCACCTCGTGAGCAAGGGCGTCTTCAGGGAGGAGGCGCAGGGCCGCTTCGCCCTCAACCCCGCCGCCGAGGCCCTCCCCGCCCAGTCGCCGTTCCTCGATCTCGAGGGCATCGGCGGTCGCTTCGCGAGGGCGTGGCCGGCGCTGCTGACCTACACCCGCACGGGAGAGCCGGGTTACGCCGAGATCTTCGGGCGACCGTTCTGGCGCGACCTCGGGGCCAACCCCGAGCTGGCCGAGGGCTTCGATGCGCTGATGGCACCGGCGGGCGACGGCCAGCCCGACGCCGACCTCGACATCACGGGAGGGTGGGAGGCGGTCGCGAACGTCGTCGACGTCGGCGGCGGAACCGGTGCGTTCCTCGCCACCCTCCTCGGACGTCACCCCCACCTCCACGGCACCCTGGTCGACCTTCCCGGCACGGTGGAGCGGTCCGCCGCAGTCCTGGACGCCGCCGGCATGACGTCCCGGGCGGAGGCGATCGGGCAGAGCTTCTTCGACCCCCTCCCTGCCGGCGCCGACGTCTACGTGCTCCGGAAGGTGCTCGACGACTGGCCCGACGAGGAGACGAAGCGCCCGATGGTTCGTGGAGCGCCGAGGCTCACTCCCCGTCTCGC